>JANOAI010000493.1:0-8297 GCA_031411055.1 Pirellulaceae bacterium | reverse complement strand
ATCCAAGCATCCTACAACCCAATCAATGACTTGAATGGAAAGCCGTTCAAGATCGTCAAGTACGCAACGAACGTGACCGCGGCCGTCCATGCTCGTGAAGACCTCAAAGTGAAGGTCGGACAAATCCTCAGCGTAGTCAACGCTGCCGGTGCTGGCGATCTGACTCTGCCAATCACCGTCTCTGGGTCGGATCCGATTGGTCAACTCGGAGAAGGCTTGAACCGCTTCTTCACCGACCTTCGAGGCAACATCTCCTCGATCGGCGAGAACGCGACAGCTTTGGCGGGTGCATCGGAAAAGCTTTCGGCGGTCAGTGCTGAAATGAGCCACAACGCCGATGAAACTTCTTCGCAAGCCAACGTCGTCTCGGCTGCCTCCGAACAAGTCAGTGCCAACGTGCAAACGGTGGCGACTGGCGTTGACGAAATGAATCAGGCTATTCGCGAAATCGCGAAGAACGCTTCGGAAGCTGCTCGTGTCTCGCAACAAGCAGTTACCGTTGCCAACAACACGAACAGCACGATTGCTAAACTTGGTGAAAGCAGCCTGGAAATTGGCAAAGTCGTCAAAGTGATCACGTCGATCGCTGAGCAAACCAACCTCTTGGCGCTCAACGCAACGATCGAAGCCGCCCGAGCCGGTGAAGCTGGCAAGGGTTTCGCGGTTGTGGCTAACGAAGTCAAGGAACTCGCGAAGGAAACTGCCAAGGCCACCGAAGATATCAGTCACAAGATCGAAACGATCCAGTCTGATACGCAAGGTGCGGTCGAGGCGATTCGGCAAATCAGCGACGTCATCAACCAGATCAATGACATTTCGAACACGATTGCAAGTGCGGTTGAAGAGCAAACCGCGACGGCTAACGAAATGGGTCGCAACGTTGGTGAAGCTTCACGAGGCACGACCGAAATCGCTTCGAACATTTCGACGGTTGCTTCGGCTGCTCAAAGCACGAACCAGGGTGCAAGCAACACGCAACAAGCCGCTGGCGACCTATCGAGAATGGCATCCGATCTACAACGTCTCGTCGGTCAGTTCAAACTGCACCGTGATACGATGGAAAACCATTCCAACAGCCGATTGGGTGCTCCAGTCACCGGTTTTGGAACGTTCCAAACGAACTTCCAAAACAGCTAACGCGTTATGTTACCTCTCCCACGAAGTGGGGGAGGTCGGACGCGGTAGCGGACGGGAGGGGGGAACGTCGCGATCCATTCGCGACAAAGAGAAGACCCTCTCCCGCTCGCAAGACTCGCGACCTCTCCCGCAAGCGGGAGAGGTAACAGTGGCTTAAAGGCAGACTTGGAGCTACCTTTCAAGACTCGCGACCTCTCTCGCAAGCGGGAGAGATAACTCAAATTACAACGCATCACCTTCATTTCCATTACAGGAATATTTCAAAATGCGAGCTTTAGTTATCGATGATTCTCGGGCTGTTCGCCGAATCATTGGCAGCATAATGAAAGAACTTGGTTACGAAGTTATCGAAGCTGGCCACGGCCTGGAAGGCCTCGCTCAACTCGAAGCTCACGGCGTTCCTGACATTATCTTGATCGACTGGAATATGCCCGAAATGAACGGTTTAGAATTCATCAAGGCGTCTCGAGCAATTCCCGCGTATTCCGATGTTCCCATGATGATGGTGACAACAGAAACTGAAATGGAGAAAATGGCTCAGGCGTTTATCGCGGGTGTTAACGAATACGTGATGAAACCTTTCGACAAGGCTATCATCCTCGACAAGCTTCAACTCCTCGGAATTGGGGCTTAAGTCGTGACCCGTAAAATTCGTGTATTAGTCGTCGACGACTCGATGGTCATCCGCCGCTTGTTGTCCGATGCATTGGCAGCGGATCCTGCGATCGAAGTTGTTGGTGTTGCTGCTAACGGCAAGATTGCCCTTGCCAAAATTCCACAACTGAATCCCGATATCATCACCCTTGATATCGAGATGCCAGAGATGGATGGGCTGACGACCTTGGTCGAACTGCGCAAGCTATATCCGAAGTTACCGGTGGTTATGTTCAGCACCCTCACACAACAAGGTGCGGAAGCAACTATCGAAGCTTTGGCGCGGGGCGCTGCCGATTATGTCACCAAGCCAGCCAATGTTGGTAGTGTCAATGAAGCGATCAAAAACGTCCAGCAGGATCTTATCCCGAAGATTAAGCAATTCTGCCGAGCGATCGTTCCTTTTTCGGCCAACCTATTGAAGCCAGCGAGTTCCGCTGTACGACCTTTGGGCTCACCCCCCGCATTCAGTCATGTCGAGGGCAGCAAGCCCAAGCGAATTGATGTTTTGGTCATCGGAACGTCCACCGGTGGCCCGAATGCGTTGTCGACTGTGATTCCGAAGCTACCAGCAAATTTTCCGGTCCCTGTGATGATCGTCCAGCATATGCCGCCGATCTTTACGACTCATTTGGCACAGCGGTTAAATCAGCTTTCACCCTTGACGGTTCACGAAGCGAAAGATGGCGACGTTTTAGCCCCCGGCGGCGTTTGGCTTGCACCCGGCAATTTTCACATGATCGTGCGTCGACAAGGAACACAACTGAAAGCTTCGCTCAATCAACAGCCACCAGAATGTTCGTGTCGACCAGCCGTCGATGTCCTGTTTCGGTCTGCAGCCGAAGTTTTTGGTCCGAATGTCCTGGCGGTCGTCATGACAGGAATGGGACAGGATGGACAGCGTGGTTCAGGGACAATTCGACAGGCGGGTGGATGCGTTTTAGCCCAAGACGAAGCGACTTCGGTTGTGTGGGGAATGCCAGGTGCAGTAACCAACTCAGGTTACGCCAACCAAGTTCTGCCTGTCAACAGAATTGCCGACGAAATCATTCATTTGACTCAATCAGGTCGCAATTCCCGTCTCGCCGAAATGGCAGGAACCTAAGATGAGTATCGCTTCCCCAACGACCCATCCGAATACCTTCAAATTTCTTTGCAACTTTGTCAAAGACAAGTCAGCGATTGTTCTTGATCCCAGCAAAACATATCTCGTCGAATCACGTTTGAACCCGATTGCTCGTGAGAATGGCATGGCATCGCTCGACGAGTTAGCCGCTGCTCTGCAGAAGCCGACAAGTCGCGAGCTTGCACAAAAAGTCATCGATGCGATGACGACAAACGAATCCAGTTTCTTCCGCGATCTCCATCCATTCGATGCGTTGAAAACCGTCATACTCCCTGAGTTGATTGAGAAGCGAGCCAAGGAGCGAACTCTCAACATTTGGTCGAACGCTTGCTCAAGTGGACAAGAAGTTTATAGCATCGCCATGATGCTCCGTGAAAGCTTCCCCGTGCTAGCTGGGTGGAAAGTCCGACTAATCGCCACGGATTTGTCCTCATCGATTCTCAAGAAAGCCCAAGAAGGGATTTTCAATCAAACCGAAGTCAACCGCGGCTTGCCCATGCCAATGTTGTTGAAGTACTTCACCAAGAATGGCCTCCAATGGCAAATCAAGGAAGATGTTCGCAAGTCGATCGAATTTCGCGAAGTCAATCTGATCGAATCTTGGCCGATGACGTTGCAGACGATGGATATCGTCTTCCTTCGCAACGTACTGATCTATTTTTCGCCTGAGACCAAAACTGCCATTCTCAATAAAGTCCATCGCATCCTTCGACCAGACGGCTGCTTGTTCCTCGGTGGTGCCGAAACGACCATGAACCTTGACGTCAAGTTCGACCGAACACCAGTTGGTAAAACCGCTTGCTATAAACCAAGCAAGTAGGGATTTTTGCGAAGTCATTTCACGATTTTAAAGTCAACACCACAACCCAACTCAAACGATTCAACTCTTTAGTTATTCAACAGCACTGGGATACACCCATGATCACGAGCGAAGACATCCTTACTATCACGCAAAATATCCTTAGCACGATGCTGGAAATTAGCGCTATCGCATCCGACGAAAAAACCGACAAAAAAGGTTTTGATGCCTTCACAGGCTGTATTCAAATATCCGGCGAATGGCAGGGAGCTGTTGTCATCCAAAGTTCGGAGGAACTAGCGAAAGTCTTCGCGAGTCGCCTATTTGAAATTGACACTTCCGACGTTTCTGAATCGGATCTTCGCGATGCCTTCGCTGAAATGACCAACATGATCGGTGGGAACATCAAGGGCCAAGTTCCCTGTCCATCGTTTCTGTCACTCCCTTCGGTTACAACCGGAAACGATTTCGATTTCCATCTTGCTGGAGCCAATGTTATTCGCGAAGTCGCGGCCGAGTGCGAGGGCGAAACCTTGCGAATCCTTCTTTGCGAAGAAGACCCAACGCAAGTGCGCCGAGGATCGAGGAGATAGGAGATAGGAGATAGGAGATAGGAAATTGGAATCAGGAATCAGGAATCAGGAATCAGGAATCAGGAATCAGGAATCAGGAATCAGGAATCATGTGCCAAAAATGAGCACCTACACTTTTTCGCTTGCCGAAGCGGTTAGAAACTGTATCGGCCGGGAGATGGGCTCCGGAGGCATCACCGAAAATGGACATTTTTCCTTGACTCGCTTTAGAATTAACCAACACTTTAACGCCTTTCAGGGCACCACACCTAAAAATACTCTTTTTTGATCATTCTTTTCGGAGCTGCCAGATGAAAGTCTTAGTTGTCGATGATTCAGGCGTCATGCGCAAAATCATTATCCGTTCACTCAATGCTGTTGGTGTCAACGACACAGTTGAAGCAGGTGACGGGGCCGAGGGGTTTAAGGCCTTTCAAGCCGATAGCTTCGATATGGTGCTTACCGACTGGAACATGCCGGTTCGGTCTGGCTTGGAATTGGTTCAGGACATCCGTGGAGCGGGTTCGCAAGTGCCAATCATTATGATTACAACCGAAGCCCAGAAGACGCAAGTGATCGCTGCGATCCAAGCTGGCGTTACGGATTATTTGACAAAGCCATTCGAATCTGACGATCTTCGAGCGAAGCTCGATAAGTATGTCGCGGTTTAGTCGATTGAATTCCTGGGCTGTCGTACAGCTCGGGCGTTCTCCATGACAAACAAGGAAAACCTCATGCCGACTACGACGAGTCTACATAATGGAAGCGAACTCAATGAATCATTTATCGAAAGTACCAAAGCAGTATTCTCGATGATGCTGGGCTGTACCGTTGAGCTGGCAGCTGCAACTCGCTCAACCAATTTCAAATCCTCTCACGATTTGAGTGGCATTATTGGTTTTTCGGGGGCGCTTCAAGGTACCGTTGTAATCAGTGTCGACCAAGAAGTAGCCTTCTCAGCTGCCGAAATGTTTCTTGGCACGCGACCAACTGAAATCGACGATGAAGTCCGCGACATGGTTGGCGAATTAGCCAACATGATCGGCGGAAACGCCAAGGAACGGATTCCCATCACAGGGATTCTCTTGGGCTTGCCGACCGTCATTTCAGGCAAAGGGCATCGCGTTAGTTTCGAACCAGGTGCTCATATTGAACACATGGCATTTGAAACACCGTGGGGACCGCTATCAGTCGAAATTGGTATGCGCGTTCCAGGGACGAAATAGGCCAACGACAGTTGCATTTGCCTCGCTTTCATTCATTCCCAGATTACCAGAAGTATTTCCGGACCGACTATGCAACGCCGAGGCTATAACCAACTGCAAGCGCAAAACCCGATAACAATCCTTGCACAATGCATGGTCGGGGCAGTAGAGATGGGGTGACCGATGCGGCAAAGAATAAGGCTGCAACCACCAATCCAATAAACGAAAACGAATTCCAGTAGTCGCTGAGTTATCTCCTGACACTCAACCGAGCCTCCTATCCAAAATGGTGATGATCGGGTCCCAGGGAACACACCGAGCAACGAATCCATTATTTTCGACATGCTTGCGCAATAACACATACGGTGCAACTGCCCGACGAGCCGCAGCCTCCCTTTTCTTCGGTGCCGCAACCTGGACCACATCCTTCTTCCAGTAGCTTTGCAAACTGGCTCTCGCGAACCGTGGTTTGAAAGATCTCGACGAGCTTGTCCAGCTGAGGTGCAATCGCTTCGGAAGGTGGACCAAGAAAATAGAAGTACAACGTCTTGGCATCTAGCAAGGCCTCCACGTCGAGTAAGCTATCTCCCAATCGATTGAAGGTGAGAAATTCTTGGCACGAATTGAAAGCGACTCTCGCTGCTTCGTCGAGCTTTTCACGCAATAATTGATCTTCCAGGGTGCAGGTTCGTAAAAGCGTTCCATCGAATTCGATGCTTTCCGAACGCGGTTGTTGTTCATTCGTCGAAGACGCGACAGTCGCAGGCCGAAGAACGGTTCCGACTTCTACGCCTCGTCGCGTCCGCAGCACGACCGACTTGCCTCGTGAAGGTTGTATGCGATCGCGATCGACAAACCGTCCGATTTCACCGTGCCTCCCAACGCGACAGTAAAACCCTGGCGATGAAACCGCCCCCGATTTGGGCTCGCGATCGCAATTTTCCTCGATGGTTGCGGCTTCATTCATTCGCAGATATGCCTACATTTCTGCCGACGGGCGGCTGACGGAATTTACATCACTTTATACAATGGATCCGTTGTTTCGAACCCGCAATCTCAGGCTGACTACATGATTTCTGCTGATATTCTCCCAGATGCCTCTCGCTGGCACACTATCGCCGACTCCGTTTTGGAAGGATCGGAGCTAAACCGAGCACAAGCCCTCGAGATTCTGAAGTCTGATGACAGTGAATTGCTCGCCCTCATTTCTGCTGCATTTAAATTGCGCGAGAAAAATTTCGGCAAAACGGTCCAGCTCTACTTTTTGATGAATGCCAAGAGCGGCCTTTGCCCAGAGGATTGCAACTACTGTAGCCAATCCAAAATCTCCGATGCCCCGATTCCTAAGTATTCCATTCTCAGTCGCGATAAGCTCCTCGAAGGTGCCCGCGTTGCTGCAGAAAGGCAATCCAAGACTTATTGCATTGTCATTAGCGGTCGCGAACCAAACGAACGCGAGATGAAAGCGGTCGAGACCATCGTCCCGGAAATCAAAGAAAAGTACGGATTGAATGTCTGCGCCTGCCTGGGCTTGTTGACCCCAGAGCAAGCTCAAAGGCTCAAAGCCGCGGGTGTTGACAAGGTTAATCACAACTTAAACACGAGCCCAGAGTATTACCAAGAAATCTGCTCGACCCATACGTTTGACGATCGCGTTGAAACGCTCCGTAATGTTCGAGCTGCCGGTATGCAGCTTTGCAGCGGTGGGATCATTGGAATGGGCGAAAAACACGAAGACATTGTTTCGATGGCTTTTGAGCTGCGTGCGCTCGCCGTCGAATCGATTCCGCTCAATTTCTTGCATGCCATCGATGGAACTCTACTTGAGCAAAAAGAATATCTCAATCCTCGAGATTGCTTGCGAGCGCTTTGCATGTTTCGGTTTGTAAATCCAACCAGCGAATTGAGAATTGCTGGCGGTCGCGAACGCCATCTAAGATCGCTGCAACCGCTTGGCCTATACATTGCGAACAGTATTTTCGTCGGCGATTATTTGACCACCCAAGGCCAAGCCCCGACGGAGGACTACCAAATGATCACAGACTTGGGTTTTGAAATAACCGGTCAACCTGAGTTAGTCGCAGAATGATTGCCACATGTCGCGTTTCAATCCTGCAATGCTGCAAGGTATTTCCGAAGTGCGGTTACACCATTTTGACACTGATTATTTTAAGATCGCATTTCTCGCCGCGTCGTTTGCGTCCCCCAAAGGGCTGAAACGCCCATATTGAGAGGTGTATGGCTCGTCGATGAGGGGAATTTGCCACGATTCCTACTTGAAGGGAGCCACGTTTCGGAATCCTGGCGAATTTGATCGCTATTGTTAGAAGCCATCGCAAATTCATAAATCGCCAGCCTTCACCCTTATTGGGTACGAAGGATAAAAGAATTGCAGGAATCCCCGCGATGGACGTGTCCGGTTGCTGCATTAAACGGAAATAGAATGAATGGGATTCATTCTAGGAGTATTTAAGATGGAAACTGCCATCACCGTCGTTTTTACCATATCCGTTCATTTGCTAGTCATCTCGATATTTCTTTGGTTTGCTTTCGGAGGGATGTGGCACGCGTTAGCAAAGGAATTTCCGTCAAGGGAGGTGTCGAAGCCCTCGATATCGAAGCCATACCAGAGTTTCAAAATAAATACCTTGAACCTCGGAAGATCAGGGCAATCGCACAAGGTTGACGTGATCGGTTGGCCAAGTATTTGCGTTATGGAGTAGAAGACAAGCCCCTGAGTTGGGGTTGTTTGGAAAATCCTCGTCTTCTGCTGGGAGCCAACGCCTTGAAGTCGAAATTCGTTT
>JANOAI010000492.1:0-38027 GCA_031411055.1 Pirellulaceae bacterium | reverse complement strand
GAATGACTCTGCCACGCGCAGCGCCCGCCTCGCCCTTCGACCCAACGCCGAAGGCGGTGGGTCGGAGGGCGAGGCGGGAAATCGTTTTGTTGTTCGTGTTTAGCCTACCACCCTTACGTACGCTGGGGCGAGCCCATCGGGGCGTCCTGAAAGTGGGAAAGCCTCCTTGTCCAACTGGAGCAAAGGCAAACAGCAAGAGCCATTCTCGAACACTATTCTCGTCCCCTGTCGGCTTGTCCGACCGGAACGCAAGGTCTGGTTAGCTCCTGGACCTGATTCACGCGTGACACGGGTCTCGGCGGGCTTTCGAATCGATTGTTCACTCTTTCAAGCTTGTCTAACTGCTTCACCAAGCGGCACAAGCCGGCCGAGGTCTTATGCTGCACGGAGGCTTGTTTACAAGCTTACGGACGGAATAAGCATTTGTGCGCTAATTCGTTGATCGCTTTTTTAGTCAACTGATTGGCAAACTGAGGCAGGTTTTTCTTGATGTCGGGCGGGGCTTCGAAATTGATCGCATTCGTGCTCAGCAATATTGCTGTGTGATCGACCAATGCTTGGAAGCTCATTGTTCCATCCATCAGCGGAACAAGCGATCGTTGCAGTTCGTCAAGTCTGCATAAGCGATGATGAAGGTTTGTTACGGTATCGCATGCTTGTGCTTGGCTACGTGCCCAAGCTGTGACGTTCGGATTGGCCACTTGTCGGCAACGCATTCGATCGTCGTGGAATTGGTATTGCAGTAGCCCCATCATGGACCATTTGTATAACTCGGTGGTCAATGCGGTCATATCAATCGGAATATTCTGTGCGTTGGCTCCATTCAAGGCTTCGATCGCGCTTCGAAGTTCTTCAACTCCCAAGGAAGCGGGATAGGCTTTGTTCAACGCTTCGATTGCTAACAAGCTGGTGGTGTCGGCTGTAGAAAACCGCTTCTTTTGCAAAGTTTCAAAATGTCTTTGATCCGAAGACGATGTAGTTGCGTCTTGTCCGGAAGCTGGCTTGACGGAAGTGAATTGCCCTGCGAATCGAATTTGGGCCAAGCGTTCGATGGTTACGTTGCGATCGATCGGGCCTTGCTGTCCGACGAGAAGTGTTTCACGGAACGTGCGTCCGGAAATGCAGTCTAAGTAATGCCCGCGAAGGACAGCATCCTCAATACGGGAAAGTTTTTGATTCACTTCGCTGGTGTAATTTCCCAGCCAGGTCGTAGCAAGATTCGATTCACCCAAAAACTGTAGCCCAAATTGATTTGCTTTGGCGACGAAGTCCTTAAAGTAGAATGGTTGATTGAACTCCTCTAAAAACTCGTGAAAGATATATTCATCCGGAACGACATTGAGTAAGGCCGCTTCATCTCGAATGCATTTCGCATGGGCGGTGGCGTCGTTCTGCGTTGCAATGGAAAGAAAATCGATGAGGGCTTTGGCTTGGAGAATCTTGGTTCGATTGTCTGGAAACTCAGCCACATGCTTGTTCATCACCGCACGTATCATGCCACGAAGATGCCAACCGGGATAAGTGTTGTAGCTGATGAATGCCACCCCTTCCTTCGAAAGGTTTTGCGAAGCTACACGAAGGATGGCTTCGCGAACAAAATCTGGAACCCAGGAGTAAACGCCGTGGCAAATGATATAGTCGAATTTGCCGTGTTCAGGACCGATGTCGGTGATGCTACCTTGGATAATCTCCAAATTTTTCACCCCAGCGAAGCGAATTGCGATTCTCGCGTTATCGCATTGAACTTGGGATAGATCGATGCCCACGCATTGGGACTCTGGAAACTGGCTTGCGACCGGAAGGATGTTTCCGCCACCAGCACAACCGATCTCAAGGATCCTCGCTTTTTCGGGTGGGATAGGTGAAAGCCCATAAAGTTTGGCGACGTTATAGAGTTTGTCTGGATGGCTGGCCGCGATCGGATGACTACCGTACGGAACTTCGTCGTAGCTTTTCTCAATTGCGTCCGGAACCGCGACGACGGGAACGCCTGTAAGGGATTCTGCGGTTTGAAGTGTTTCCATGTGCGGCTCCTTTGAGGACGACGAATTTTCTCTGCCGAATTCCTCGACTATAAGCAGTTCGAATGTTGCAGGTCGAGAGAGAAATTCAGTCGACAGGGCAATCGTTCCGTCTATCCTATAGCCGCGGCAAAAGTATCGCGTCACAGCCGTTCGGACACTGCTTCCCCCCCTGCCTCAAACTCCCTCCTGTTCGAGTCTTCCTATGTTGCCATCCCGAGTCTTGCTTGGTTGCGCTCAGATTTTTAGCTTGCACTCGCGGGGACTCCAGGCGCTCAATCTCTCCACGACGTTTTCTATTTTTTCAAAGGGCTAAAGCCGAATCTACTTTACGTTTACGGTCGAAGAATGCAGTTCGGTTTCCTCAAACTTTTTACCGATACGTAGACTGGTCCAAACCCAAGCAATCAAAACCGGAATCAAAGCGAGCGAAATCGTACTGAGTTCAAATTGCGTCGACCGTAAAAACGAGGTCGCTTTACTGGACAGGAAATCGCTAAACCGAAAAACAAATGTGTCGATAAATCCTTTCGCAACATATTTGTCTTGACGAGGCACAATCGTAAAGAGAATATTTTGGCTTGGGCCAACCAAGCCATAGCCAACGACTTGTTGTATTACTTGTGCGGCGATCAACGTATTCAGTGAGTCGTGGAAATACATAGCGGCGAAGACTCCAATGATGGCCAAGCTGGGCAAAACGAGGACTTTCTTTAGGCCTATCAGTTGAATGAGCCAAGCGACGATCAGATACTGGAATACCGCACTCGCAATTTGAACCACGAGATTCATTTGTGCGAAAACTTCCAATCGTCCGGCGGTGGAGGGGATTTGAACCTCCATCGCACCTTGCAGGTTGTTGTAGATGAAGGTGGCAGCGAATTTTCCAAAAAGGACAAACAAGCAGATACCAAGCAGATAAGGAGACTTCCAAACACGCAAGAATCCTTGCCAAAGGGAAGTCGGAAGTAGCGTCTCCTCGTTGCAATCTAAACTCGGTTGTTGTACACGTTTTTTGGTTGCCAGGGCCGTGGACGGCGGAAGCTGCGATTCGAGACTTGGTCGATTCCAGTTTCCACGCAGAAAAAACCAGGACAGCAAGAAATTGCATTCGAGTCCAACAAAAGCGATCAACAGAAGCCCGCTTTGGCCAAGAGGTTTACCAAATTTCCAGGTTACAAGAGAGCCAACAATGGCCCCCATACTTCCCGCCCCCGCCAATAGTCCGAACCATTGTTTGGCTTCATTCTTCGAGCAAATATCGGTAACAATGGACCAGAACAGAGCAACAGAGCATACATTAAAGATACTGACCCATACGAAAAAGGGACCGACGCACCAAACGGGTAGGTTGCTTTCGTTGGAAACAATCGCCGTAAAAACCAAAATACAGGCGGCAAAAAACTGGTAGACGACACACGAAAGGCCGAATGGGGACAGTTTCCCAACCAACCGGCTGTAGATTGCCATCGTAATGATGATCAAAATGAACGTAGTCAGATACCAGAAGTCGAGATGCTTCGATAAGATCGAGGCTGTGCCGTCTCGTAGCGGCTTGAGAATGTAATAGCTCAAGAGCAAGACAAAGAACCAAGACCAAGCGATAAGAAGTTTCGGCTTTAGGAAAGACATAGGATCTGTGCGATGGAAGGTAAGCTTCGAGTAGTCCTGTTCGTGAGCTTCATTTTGGCAATCGCGGGCAGCCAACCGGAAGTTGTACGAGCTGGCGCGTCACCAAGCCAGTGGGTAATTGTCGTCAACGGAAAGTCGCCTCGTTCTCGAACGATTGCGAACTACTACACGTATTGGCGGAATATACCGCTGACAAATGTGATCGTGCTGAACGACGCTCCGTCGGGAAACACGATTTCATTGGCGGATTTCAAGGAGAAAATGCTGGTACCTATCTTGGATGAGATAGCCAATCGTCGCTTAGCAAACCATATTCAAGGCATTGCCTATTCATCGGACCTGCCATTGGCAGTCGATTTAGGAATGGAACCCGATGTGGACGGCCCCTACGGTCCCTATATGACGAAGGTCGGTTCCATCAATGGCCTAACCTATCTGCACCGATTCGTCCGCGAAATTGGGCACTTTATCGATGTAAACAATAATTGGTACGCAGGTCGAGATCCCAAGACTCTTTTCGGCTCCCCGATCGGCGACAACGGCGGGGAAATTGAAACCAAAAAACGGAAGCTACTCGAAGGGAAAAAATTTAGTTCTCTCGGGTATCTACTGGAAGATGAATTGAAGAAATACCCTGATCAGTTTCCCATTGCCTATCAAGCTGCGCAGGCTTGGGCGGAAGCTGGGCAAACAAGTCGATCACTTCAACAACTTCAGCGGGCAATTGAATCCGGATGGAGCTATTCGAAATATGTTCAAACGGACGAACACTTAAAGTCTTTAATGGAATTCAATTTGTTTCAAACTCTGGTCAAGGGTTGTGAAAACGACGAATTCGATTGGACGCCTGCCGTAGGGTTTGACGCTAGGCTCAATTACGCGCCTAACGGTGTATCGAGTCCTCGCCTTTATAAAAATTCCGGTGTCAATTACATACTGTCCATGGTGCTCGCGGTTTGTGGTCCTAGCGGAAATACGGAACAAGAAGCAATACGACAACTCAAGAGTTCAATCGATGCAGACTATTCGCATCCAGAAGGAACTTTCTACATAACCGAGACGGATGATGTTCGAACCAAGTGCCGACAACATGAGTTCAAAATTGCGATCGAGAAACTGAAGCAAATCGGTTTCATAGCCGAAATCGTGCACGATTCCGCGCCCTTGGGGAAAATATGCCAGGGCGTTACGCTTGGAGTTTCTGATTTGTCCTGGCCAGCTACAAAATCCAAAATTATGCCTGGAGCCATTGTTGAGAATCTAACAAGTCTTGGTGGCGCAATGGAAGTTCCAAATCAGACTAAATTAACCGAGTTTTTGCGATATGGTGCTTCCGCGTCCAGCGGGGCCGTAACCGAACCGTTTACGGTTCCGCAAAAGTTTCCGCACACAACGATCCATGCATATAATGCAGCAGGTTTAACGGCGGCCGAATGCTACTATTCTTCAGTCGCTGGACCATATCAACTATTGATCGCCGGTGATCCCTTGTGTGCCCCGTTTGCAAAGCCGCCTCGATTCACGGTGGGTGGCATTCAGGATGGCATGCAATTAGGCGAGACACTTGCGATTGAAATAATCCCTGATACGACGTCAGGAAGTTCGGTCGCAAAGTATCTTGGGATTCATGTTGATGGCGAATTCAAGGGCGCACAACCGGTGCCATCCGGACCAGGAGCCAAACCGCAAGTTCGCGTCAAAGCGTCTCAGTTTTCAGATGGTGCGCATGAGATTCGACTCATTGCCTATGACGGGGGTCGAACCGGGACACGGTTTGAACGAGGCTTCTGGATCGTTGCCGGTCCCGAATATAACCAAATTAAAATGACGGGCCCAAGTAATTGGAAAGCCAGTGAAGAAAAACCGCTGGTCCTTGAAGTGATTGGCACTGATTCCGATGCGGTTATTGAGATCGTCCATGGTAAGGAATATGTTACGACCGTCGAGGAAGGGAAAAATTCTTGCGTTATTCCGACTGAAAAACTCGGCCGTGGCCCCATTCGATTTCAAGCTATTGCAACGATCGGTTCGACGAAAGTTGCCTCCCTGCCACTGACCGTTCTTATCGAATAATACGTTGGCGTTTTGTCGGCGCTCGTGACCATAGACGATTTTCGAGTGTTGGTATCGACGGCGACGGAATCTGGAGGCTGTTCGTCGAAATAGATATTAAATTAGGGTGCACTTATCTCTTCCAAAATTTCGTTCCTGTTCCTTCATTAAAGGTTGACAATTAGATGTTGCGTCGCGTCATGTTCATGCTGGCTTGGTCGTTTGTTTCCATCCCTTGCTTTGCCGATCCAGCTTCGAAAGATGCCCCAGAAGAAAAACCTGGCATGACTTCCTTATTCACGGGTCTGAATCTCAATGGTTGGGAAGGCGATCCACAGCTTTGGACCGTTGCGGGCGGGAAGATTCGCGGTGAAACAACGCGAGAGAACGCAGCCAAGGGAAATACATTCTTGGTATGGAGGGAAGGCGTCGTCAAAGACTTCGAGCTGCGTTTGTCATTTCGCAGCAACAATACAAATAACTCGGGGATTCAATACCGATCGAAACGAATTACCGATGCTTCTGCAAAAAACAATTGGGTCGTTCGCGGATATCAGTTCGAAGTGCGCAATGAAAATGTCTTGCCGAGTGTATCGGGGTTTATTTTCGATGAAGGTGGGAAACGCGGACGACTTTGTTTGGTCGGAGAGCGAGCATCGAACAATAGTGTTGGGAAAAAAGAGGTGGCCGAGACCTTTTTGGACGCGGATGGGTATAAAAAGATCATGCGACTCGATGATTGGAACGATGTTGTGATCATAGCCAAGGGGAATCAGATTTCGCATTATCTGAACGGCAGCCTCATCGTCGACTTTACCGACAACAATTCGCTGCACGCTGCGAACGAAGGAGTCCTGGCTTTGCAATTGCACGCAGGGAATCCGATGTGGGTCGAATTCAAAAATATTCGTTTACGGAAAATCGAAGCGGATAAGAAAGAGACTGATAAGAAATCCGATGAAAAATCGTCGGAAAGCAAAAAGAGCGACGTCGTACCATCGAAAAACTGACATGCTTGACGAAAAGCGTGCGACTTTTCGAGTCGGTCGCGACGATCGCAACAAGCCGAGGGTTTTAGTGGCCCTCGAAGATTGGCGCAGCGTTTCCGTTGCGGAGCGACGAGCAACTATGCTTGGCTGGCCAAATTGTTCAATATAGTTTCGCGAAGGGCCTGGGCAGCGTCCACAAGCTTGCGCGATCCATGCCGATAGACGTCGCAGGCTGGAAGATGAAAGATGCGTTCGATGTTCGCAATCTCGGACGATGCCTCTCTTTCAGAAAGACCGCGTGTGTTCACTGCAAATCCGATGCTTCGGCACGGATGCCGCACATTGGCCGAACGCTCGAAAAGATCTAGTTGCACCTCTAGCGGAGGAATGGCAATTTCGCCGAAACCTTTCACTGTCGTTCGACCGGCTTCGTAACAAAAAATCAGTCCATCGGGAGCGCATCCGTGAAGCAATCCCAATGTGACGGCAGAATAGGCCGGGTGTGTGATGGATCCCTGCCCTTCGACTAACAAAAAGTCGTACGCTTGATTTTCTCGAACGAGCTCTTCCGCTGCTCCATTCACGAAATCAGAAACAATGCAGTCGATTGGATATCCTTCGCCTGAGATCATGATGCCCGTTTGCCCAGTTGCCAAAAATTTGGCTGAGCATCCGCTGCGTACAAGTTCTTGCTGCACTTCCAATGCCGCAACCATTTTGCCAACCGAGCAATCGTGTCCGACGGTATGGATTCGTATGCAGCCTGGACGAAAGGCCATCCCGGTAGCCGTTGATTTGAATACGTTCCTTCGTACATCGACAAGCCGAGTGCTGCTCATGGCGGCTTCACCTACATATTCCGAATCGTCAACCAAAAAGTCATGAAGCCCAGACACGACCGTGATGCCACGTCGGATTGCTTGGACGATGATCGGTCGCCATTCTGACGGCAACCTTCCTCCAGGTGGAGCGATGCCAATGTACAACGCGTCAGGAGCGTTTACGTCATCGAGCGACTGAACTATCGGAATCGCACCTCCCGTCCCAAAAACCGTCTGAGCGGTTTGGGAAGCCATGTGTCGATCAAGAACGGCCGCTACATCTGCTGTCCTGTACCGTAGTAGATTGATGGCTGTCTTCGCTAGGAAAGGGGTCGAATAACCTTCGGTGAGGAGAACAATGCGATGGTGATCTGTCAACGAGATATCATCATTGCTCATAGCCATCAGCTCATTTCTTCGTCGGAGATTTTCCAATTGGATCTGGATTTCTCGTAGTTTAGACAAAAGCCCTTTCACTTTGGGGGAATCGGACGAAAGTTTTTCCGCCCGTTCGACTGCCAGGAGATTTTCGGCCACAACATCTTTGGGAAATGCATTCGGCGTCCCGCCGGCCTCGGCGATTTGTCCGGCGATCTGAATTCTCGCATGGGATCGAATCGGTGCAGTAGAAATCACACCGGGTCAGTTGACTATTGGTCGGCGATACAATAGAGGTTTTCAAAACTACGTAGGAAAATTCTGCCGTTCGAAAAGACGGGCGTAGCAACGGTTGGCGCTTCCAGAACGTTTTCTGATACGAGTTCAAACTGTTCGCCTGCTTTGAGGACAAACGTCACGCCATCCTCTCGGACAAGATACAAATGTCTACCGGCTAAAATCGGAGAACTGCTAAAACCGGTTCGGTTCTTGGGGAGGCTACCTTCCCAGATCGTGTTTCCTGTCGATGTTGCCACGCAAGTTACGTCGCCTTTGTCTGTAGTAAAGAATATGCGATCACCGATGATCGTTGGCGTAGGTACATCGGCGCCTATTTTTTCCCTTTGCCAAGCAACTCGGTCTGATTCTGCAATGCCACACTTGTAACGCACGGCTGTTACCAATTGACCACGAGCGTAAGGACAGATTACCAATTCGCCAGCGACGAGTGGCGAGGAAATGGAACGGTAGTTTTTTTGATTGGTTGGGTTGAAACCGCCGACTCGCCAAAGTTCTTTCCCGTGAGAGAGTTCATGAGCTGTAACATGATCGGCTCCCAGGACTAAAAGAACTTCACCTTGTTCAGTTCTAGCCAGGGTAGGAGTCGTGTAGGCTTGGTTCGATTCGTCATTAACGTTGAGCATGCGATCCACTTTCCACAGCTGTCGCCCGGTTGTTTTTTCAAACGCAACAACAAAGCTAGGACCGCTTTGCATCACAGCCACAATGACAGCATCATTCGTGAGGATGGGTGAAGTCCCAAGATCCCACCACAAGGTATCTTCTCCATATTCCTTTTGGAGATTGCGCTGCCAAACAATTTCCCCGGTCAAATTACAACAGGCTAGATCGCCACTCTTGAAGTACGCGAATACAAATTGTCCGTCGCTAACTGGCGAAGAGTTACTACCGGATCCTTTCTTGTGTTTCCCCGGTCGTTCAGGTCCAAGTATTCGGGCCCACTTCGATTCGCCATTGATGTCATAGGCAAGAAGCGTGTTATTCCCCTCCACGCCAGCCGTGAGGAGTAGCGTATTTTCAACGATGATCGGCGTTGAGCCACCGCGACCTGGAAGGGCGACTTTCCAAGCGATATTGTCTTTCTCTGACCAACGGGTCGGATACGGTCCGTCCGCCGCATTCCCATTGTGGTGCATTCCTCTCCAATTCATCCATTGCCCGTCGGCCCGTAAGGAAGTGAAAGCGGTTAGCCAAGCAAAGACAAAAGCGGCAATAAAACCAAGAAAACGTGGCGATGGCGTCATATACGGCTGTGGGGAATCCGTTGGAGGGAAAGGGGGACCGGGGACAATGAGGCGGGTGGCGAGCTAGTTTTATAAGGCTGGTTCAGTTAACCTAACAATAGCGGCCGGAGGATTGAAATTCCATAGCTCGATGACCATCAGACTCGAAATTCACGGTTTGACGAAAATGCCCACAAGTCGATGGCGTGCCTTGAAGCAATTATTTGTGGTTGCCGTATGCATTGGCTGGCTGGTCCAGATCGCAGCCACCGATGAAGTTGTCCCAGGCGGCGCAAAGGCGGTCGAAAACGCTGTCGACACTCCCGATCTGAATCGCTGGATTCAAAAGCTTGGTTCGGCAACCTATCGTGATCGTCAAGAGGCCTTTCTTCATTTGTGGAGCCTTGGGCAAACCGGTTCTCCTGAGCTTGGGAGATCGCTCGACCATGCATCGGATTCCGAAGACTTGGACGTAGCCATTTCTTGCCGATGGTTGAAGATGCTGATTCGCCTTACTTCTTCGCCAACCGAGGTATCGCCGCTCCTTAGGGATCTCATGCTGGTTCGAAGTGGCGATTCGAACACATTGCTTCGTCTGGCTTCGAATCAACAATGGGAACATCTCGAGAAGATGCTGGAAATTCTTGATCCGCAAGAGCGAACAAAGATTTCAAGTGAGCTAGGCGTTGCCGATGACAATCTCGTACGTTTGCTCCTTTTAGCCTGGGAGACTCAGCAACAGGCACGAATCCCAAAGATCGTTGACCTAGTATGGCCAGAATCGCAATCCGTAAAATCCAGGTTGCTCTGGCGTGATTTGGGGCTGTTAGGTCCGCTCGGCGTTCGTCTCGAAAACAAGAACCCGAATAACGAAAACCTCGACAATGCCTCGTCGCGATTGAGTTTAGCCCGGATCGTAGACTTCGAATTGAACGATCGGCATGCCGAGGCTGTTCAGCTTGCGATCGACTTACTTAAGGTTGACGAAGCCTTTTTGCTTGCTACCGAACACGCGCTTTGGCCATTAGCGATTCAAGCAAACGATTTGAGAACCCAGCGTGGTCGCCAGCCCGCGCTACGAATACTTCGAGGGGCAGAACCCCAAGAACAATCCGTTCCAAGCGTACCGGAAAAGGGCTCAATACAGTCGGGAGTCGCCGCTGTCGAAACGGCGCGCCGCGCATTGCTGTCGAGATGGGCTGGGGATGAAGAGAAAGCGTTACAACTAGCAAACGCCATTGGCTTGCCCGGGCCAAGTGATTTGGATGTTGCCGGTCAGCTTACCGCTCTGGCCTATTGCGGCCGACTTGAAGATGCGATTTCGGTAGCGAAGCAACGAGACAAGGAACAAGCCTACGAGACGCTTGTCGCTCAAGGGCGTGTCGCCGAGGCGGTTGAGGTTTTGGGATGGAAGGATTGGACTCCAGCATCCGTGCGAGCATGGCTCGACGAGCAAATGATGAAATCGCCTGGCAGCTCCGCAGACAATATAGGGCAAACGTTGCTTTTGGCCGGTGTCGGAAGTCTGATGAATCGGCTTGGTGAACGTGAACTTGGCAAGCTCATCGACGACGCTGTTCTGCAATGGGTTTCCGGTGCGGGAGCAGAGCACGGCACGAAATTGGAGAACGGACAAGATCGCGAATTGTCAGAGATCGTACGGGAAAGATGGAGGGCGGCCGTCTTCGTCTGGGTGGGGCAGCATCGCCGTAATTGGGCGATCAGTCAGTTTCAACAACTTTTGCGAGAGGGGATTGGAGACGAACATCGCAATGCAATTTTGCAGCAACTCTATACTAAACGAACGGAAGCCGCCGATTTGAATGGTCTAGCGGGCTCCATCCTTGAATGGTTTCGAGACGAGCGAATCGAACAAGCTAAATCAGAACCGGGTGTGCCGAACACAAAGAAAAAACTTGATCTGGCTTGGGTTCAAGCCGCCAAAGATTTAGAGGATCTTGCACACGGTAGAGAAGTCAAAGGATGGCCTGAAGATTGGCATCGTGTTGGATTGGTCAAGCTTGGTGAGGACTTGATTCGACGCGCGGAGTTGGAGTCGCGGACCAGTGTTGCCTGCCAGTTGGCACGATTGTCGCTCGAATTAAACAGAAGTGACTTGGCTAAGTTGTGGCTCTTTGTCACGCCACCTCCACAGTTTCTCGAGATCGTTGCGCATCTTGAGAGAGATTCAGACGAACTTCCGAACATCGACGCTTCGACTTCCATTCGGGGAACCGATCTTGTGGATCGACTGGAGATATTGGCTGAAGTCTTTAAACAGCGGTTCGAATTTCAGTCTGCGGCGAGGTTGCTCGAAATATTGGTTTCTCTTCAGCCCGGGCGTCTCGAACTGGCCTTAGAACGTGCTCGCTGCATGGAAGAGATTGGCGAGACGAATCGCGCTCAGCAGATCCGTTCGCAGTCCCTAAGTATCCCCATGTCGTCAGAGCAATCGCTGCAAATAGCGTCGGATCTCGAAGACCATAAGTTTCTTCCCGAAGCCATGCTTTTGTTTCGACATTCACTCCGTATCTATGAACGAACAGCTTCGAAGAATTGGTTAGCCTATTCGAATCTTGCAGCGATAGGACAAGACCAATTAACGGAATGGCTCAAACAAGAGAAACCAGAGCTAAGCACTCGGCTGTCGTTTCTAAAACAAAACGAACTCGACAACCGTCGCGTATGGTTGAGTCGCCTCGATGCCTTTCCTGAAAAGATTATCGATCTCAAGTATGCATTGCACGCGATCGAAGGTTTTTGGCGGTCTCGTGCAAGAAACGCAATCGTTGAAGGGGATTTTGAGGCCGCCGATCAAGCAATTCAACATTGCATCCAAACCAATCCGGATCAAATTGAAACGCCCATCGAATTGTTTCCGCTCGGAGAAAAAGCGTTTGGTAAAGAAAAGGTCGAAGCTTGGCTAGATCGTTATGCAATACCGATGGAAGAACATCTGTCACGATGGAAGAACGACACGCTGGTTGGTAATAACTTGGCATGGCTCTATGCAAATGTCGATCGAAGACTGGAACGAGCAAGAGAGTTAAGCGCACACGTTGTCGAGTTACTCCCGGACGATCATGTCTACTTAGATACGCTGGCAGAAGTCGAATTTCGCTTGGGCAAACGCGAACGGGCCATTGAAATCTCTGCAAAGTGTCGCGAACTCGCGCCGCTCGAGCAGCACCACCGCAATCAGATCGAACGATTTCGGAGTACGTCGAAATCGCATTAAGGAAGCCGGGAAGACGCCCGCAGTCGATGCCCGATACCTGGAATAGGGCGATAGTTTCTGAATCGCTCACGGATGCCTAGTTCGACTGTCCCAAATCCTTTAACACGAAGCGCAAGCGAGTGGTTTGACTATCGAAACCTCAAGAAAACCACTCGCTTGCGCTTCGTGTTATCCATGAGATTATGCCTTCCGTAAGGATTGGGGACAGTCGAACTAGGCAAATCGTCTGAAGAGTTTCAAAAGCTGATCGACGACATGCGTCCAGGTATAACGTTCTTTAACCCAAGCCGGGCCAGCCAATCGAGCACTTTGAATCCATTCTCGATCCGAGATTGAGTTGGTCAAAACGGTAATAAGCGAATCGATGTTCGGCTCAAGGGCACAGCCATCCGGCTCTTCAAAAATGCGGCTTTGAATAGTTCGGCACCAGCTAGAATCAATAAAGTCTTCCGTGGAACCGCCGGCTGTACAAATAACCGGGAGCCCACAGGCGGCGGCTTCCAGGACAGGCATGTTGAATCCTTCCGCCATGTAAGCTGAAACATAGAAATCGGCTGCTTGATAGAATGCCCGTAATTGGTCAGTCGTAATATTGTCGCCGCAGTATTGAATCCGATCCGTTAACTTTTCAGCGACGTCCCGTGGAAGTTTTTCGAGACAGCGTTGCAGCATTTTGTTCGACGAGTAAAGCGAATCCGTCCCCTTTATAACCACGCGCATGTTGACGCCTCGATCGATCGCATGCGCCGCAGCATAAAGTAAGTATTGAATTCCTTTGTTGGGTGAGAGTGCGCTTATGTTGAGTAGAACGCACTCGTCATTCCAGCCGAAACTTTCTCGCAATTGCTGTCGGTTGAACATATTGGTTGGCGGATAGAAGATAGCCGGGTTAAAGCCGGCGGGTACAACGTGGACTCGTTCTGCTGGCGATCCTGACTCCAGAAAGCCCGCGGCGGCCCAATGAGATAGGGCTATAATGTGCGTTTTGATGTCAGGTAATTCTTCGCGAGGTGGCCTTCCCGACGCGATAAAAAGCGGTGGAACGCAAAGAAATTCCGTTGTCCCCCAAACAAAGGTTTCACAACCGGACGGGTCTCGCTCAAGACGAAACGGCCAATCCATTCGCAAGACAACGTCTGGTCGAAGATCAGGCGGCCTGGGCGGTATGGCTTGGAGCTTTTCGGTTTCGGCTTGCGAAAACAGTTTCAGGTCGGGTTTCCACGCATCCGAGGCGTACGGTTGATGCGTATGAAACAATCGAACATCCGGCCGACCCAACAGCTCGAGTTCAATTTGCTGTGTACACATCGCGTACGAATGTGGAATGTGATGCCAACCCTCGATGACAATCGTCAATGGAAATGGCATAGAACCGCTTTATTTGTTGTCGAGCAGTTTGATTGAATCAAAACCTGTTCCGGTCAAGAGGCCAGCTCCACGGTAAACGTCCAACTTCTCTCGCGAGTCCTCAATATCAAGGTTTCGCATGGTGAGTTGGCCAATTCGATCCGTCGGCGTGAACTCGCCTTTTCCGCTTTCCATCGTCAATCGCTCTGGCTTGTAGGTGAGGTTCGGGCTTTGAGTATCCAAAAAGGAATAGTCGTTGCCGCGTCGAAGTTCCAGTCGAACTTCGCCCGTAATGGCACGAGCAACCCAGCGTTGAAGTGTTTCTCGCAGCATGAGGGCTTGGGAATCAAACCAACGCCCTTCGTAAAGCAAACGGCCTAGTCGTCGCCCCATGTCACGATACTGCTCCATCGTCCCTTCGTTGTGGATACCGGTGATGAGCCGCTCATAGGCGATGAAAAACAAGGCCATTCCCGGCGATTCGTAAATGCCACGGCTCTTGGCTTCGATGATTCGATTTTCGATCTGGTCGGACATTCCAAGCCCATGTCGCCCACCGATCGCATTGGCTTCTAAAACCATATCCACTTGGCTAGCGAACGTCTTACCGTTGATGGCAACCGGCAGCCCCTCTTCGAAAGTGATGCTAACTTCTTCCGCAACGACTGGACAATCCGATCTCCAAAACGGAACCCCCATAATCGGCTCGACGATTTTAATGCCCGTATTGAGCATCTCGAGATCTTTGGCTTCGTGGGTGGCTCCCCAGATATTCGAATCGGTCGAATAGGCTTTTTCCTTGCTCATGTGGTAGGCTAGCCCTGCTCGTTCCAGCAAATCCGACATTTCGCGTCGGCCACCGAGCTCGCGATTGAAGTCTTCATCCAACCACGGTTTGTAGATTTGCAAACTTGGATTGGCTAACAATCCATAGCGATAGAAGCGCTCGATATCATTCCCTTTGTAAGTGCTTCCATCGCCCCAGATGTTGACTCCATCTTCCTTCATCGCTTGGACCAGCATCGTGCCGGTAACAGCTCGGCCAATGGGTGTCGTATTGAAGTATGGGAGGCCGGCTGTCGTAATGTGAAAGGCACCACATTGGAGCGCGGCTAACCCTTCATGAACCAGTTGCTCACGGCAGTCAATCAATCGGGCTTTTTCGGCTCCGCATTGCATGGCACGTTGAGGAATCGCGTCGTAATCTTTTTCATCTGGCTGCCCCAGATTGGCGGTGTAGCAGAAGGGGATGGCTCCCTTTTGACGCATCCAATAAATGGCAGCGCTCGTATCTAATCCCCCCGAGAACGCGATACCAACTTTTTTTCCGACGGGTAGGGACTGAAGAATCTTCGACATGAAAGGCCTAAAATGAGTCACAGAGAAGTGTTTCGAAGGTTGTGAAACTACCAAAGAGTCCGACAAGCTTCCAGCCGTAGATGCCCGAATTTCCTGAGATTTAGTAAGCAATCCCGGCACTCGAACGCTTCGAACGGTCTGTCAAGCTGGCAATTGGAAAACGGCCGTGCAGTCCCGTGAGGATGGTCAGATAATCGGAATGCCAAATCAGCTATCCATTCTTGCTCTTGACGATCCTAAAACACGCTGGCTACTCAAGGTCATCGGAAGGCTTCGGAGATAACCCGGGAAGGAATGGCTATGCCGAAAAGGCACTGAATCTACCGAATTTGGCAGACATTCACCTCCTTGGGTGTAATTCGGAAGAAATTGCCAGTTATCAGATCGTTGAACTACAAGGACGCCACTACAGATGGACGTGTTTTCGGTAGAATCCATGAAAGCATATTCAATTGATGTCGCGATTCTGCATGGACTTCGTTGATCATCGCAAATTCCTTATCCAGCACATTCTTTTCATGTTCGACTTCACGTCTCGAAATGAGCGCGCACCTCATCGGGTTAAGATTCGCATGACTCGCGAGG
Organism: Pirellulaceae bacterium; assembly: GCA_031411055.1. Lineage (GTDB taxonomy): Bacteria > Planctomycetota > Planctomycetia > Pirellulales > Pirellulaceae > JAIYDQ01. The sequence goes on along the minus strand of JANOAI010000492.1, from coordinate 22,082 downwards.
GTTGGCAATTTTTGCTCATGTTGAGTTTTATCGTTTTCGCTGCCATTATTCAGAACATTAACTTGCTCGTTCTGATTTCTGGCGCTTTCGCGGGCGTCCTTCTGTTGCAATGGAGATTGTCGAAGCGAACCCTTGTTGGATTGAGAGTCGAACGATTTCTCCCATCGCAAATCGAAGCTCGGCACCCTTTTCAGGTTGAATTGCAAGTCGAAAACCCTCGACGATGGCTAGGAAGTTGGCTGATTGGAGTTGAGGAAACGATCAGCACTCCCAAGGGAGTTTCGTCGGTCACCAAAAGAAACGCATCGGACGTATCGCTGCTGATCCCGCATATCTATCCCGAAAGTACAGCGCAAGCAACCTACGAATGTCAGTTTGCACGTCGGGGACGATATGTCATTGAACCAAGTCGTGTTTCCACATTATTTCCGTTTAGTCTAACGCGGGGAGTGCGATTCGCGGGATCGAAACAGGACGTCATTGCCATTCCGGCTCGAGGACAATTGGTTTCAAATTGGAGATCGATTTTGAATCTTCCGGGGCACGGGACGAATCATCGTCAGCAACGCCAATCGAATAGTTCCGGAACAGATGGCGAATTCTATGGTATCCGCGAATTTCGGACTGGCGATTCGCCTCGGTTCATCCATTGGCGTACGTCAGCTAAAAGAAACCACCTCGTGGTGAAGCAGATGGAGCGACTTGAAGAACCTACCCTCCATATCGTTCTTGATTTAGATCGCGACGGTGATGAAGGTGAGTGGGCAACCGAGTTGGCAGCCACGATTCTGACCGATTTTGTCAGCAGCGGGAAACCCGTTACCTTTTCGGTTTTGGGGGAACCGCAAGCGATCAGCCCCGTCAACAATCGGTTGCAACTGCGAAACATACTTGATCGTCTTGCCATGACCCTTCCCAATCCATTGGAGCAATCTACTCCTTCACTGACGGGAAGCTGCCGTGCAGTTCGAGGTGAGCCATTACTCGTGATCTCGACCCGGAATTCAAATGGATTATTGAACAGCGAGGAAGCGTCTCAATTGGCTTCGCAAACAACTCAATCGTTGGGAAATCGAAATGGAGGCATGACGGAATTAGCGAACAATATCATTTGGATAAACGTGCCTTCTACTAACTGTTCTCGGATCTTTCAACGGAAGTGAGGTAGTTTTTGGGAACCGTCGTCATTGCGCCATCGCGAAGCGAAATTGCGGCCAGCCGGTCGTTTGCGTGGTTGGCCATCGTTATGGCAGGGCTGGTTTCATTGGGAACGCGAACATGGTTACCGGTAACGGTTATTTCGATCTCCGTTTGCTTATCATGGCTGCTCACCGATCGACTTGGGCTGATTCGAATGAGTCGCTTGGGCGGCTACGTCTGTATGCTTTTTGGGGCTATCGTTGCAATCGCCGGATATTGGATTGATTCAAACAACATCTTCAAAATCAACCTTGATAGTCTATTGAAGCCGAACGCAGCAAATCTCAACGCGATTTCCAATCTCGACGCTGTTTCCCGGATGCTCATTTACATCCAAATACCACTCATGTTTCAGCGAAAAGACAAGCGCTTGTTCGAGCATTGGGGGGTATTTCTTATTCTAGAGTTGGTGGTCGCTTCGTTGCTCAGCGACAACGCCGCGTTCGGTGCGCTTTTGTTTCCGACCCTAGTCGTAAGCTGCATGACGATGGTCTATTTAGCTGCATATGTTGGCGAATTTGAATTGCAGGATGAGCCACCTTCAACTTTCCTGCCGGCCTTTCTTTCGTCGATGTGGTCAAAGACAACCACCCAGAAGCCGCAATTGAGACTGATCGAACTTCGTCCAATAGCTTCTCAAACGGTTTCCGTTAGGCCTGTTCGCCGAGCGGGATGGTTGGTGATTGCGATGGGCACGACAATAAGTATTTTCTCGTTAGTCTATTTCTTTGGCTTGCCGCGGTTGCACACCGGCGCGTTCGAAGGGCTTGGCAGACAAAAACCGATGGTCGGTTTTTCTGGAACGATCCGACTAGAAGATGTCGGGAAACTCATGATGAACAATGATTTGGCAATGCGGCTGTTCTTAGTCGACCCGGTCACGAAGTTGCCATTTCAACCAAGTGACCCACCCTATTTGCGAGGGGTCGTTGCGGATGTGTATGGAGGAAAAGATGAGCATGGAAACGAGTTAAAGGGGGTCTGGAAAACAGCTTCGAACGCTAACCGTCGACAGCAACTGTTTCGATATGACGCGTTTCGGAAAGAATTGAAAGAGTCTCAGGGCCGCATTTCAGTAAGCATTCAAGCTCAGGCTTCGCTAGGCGAGGCTTCTTTTTCACTTCCGCCGTTCTGCGCCATCGCTAACGACGACTCGCTACCATTTGATCCCTCTAGCTGGTGTTTGACCAAGCAGGCACTCTTTGCGAGCCGCAATTTACAACGCGACCGATACCAATTTGAAAGTCTTGCCTTTAGCGACGCGGGACAAGTTCCGTATCTGGTTGACTACCCCGAATGTCTTCGAATCGCTCGCCAACAATCTGAGGTGATTTCCGACGACGAAGGAAAGCCGCTGAACGCACGAGAGCAGCTCATTGCCAAACAACCCCATCTTGTTGCGTATGATCCGACTCAGTTTTCCGGACTTATTCTCGTTCGCGATGCAGTGATTGGTTCGGATATCGCACTAAGTAAACTGGAGAAGGTTTTGCGGCTTGAAGAGCACTTAGCTACTTCAAACAACTTTCAATATTCATTGTCGCCGGCTGTAAAATACGATAAGAAAATTGATCCAATCGAAGATTTCGTAGTCAATCACCGTACTGGGCATTGTCAGTACTTTGCGTCGGCTTTGGCGATCATGGCCCGGACGTTGAATTTGCCAAGTCGAATCGTCTTGGGATTTCATCCTGCCGAGTACAACGATGTCGGAAATTTTTTAGCGGTAAGGCAACGTCATGCTCACGCTTGGGTCGAAGTGTACTTTGATCGCTCGGAGTTCAGTGGCAGCGTGATAAAAATCCCCGATTGGATTCAGGGTGGGGTTTGGCTCCGGTTTGATCCTTCGCCTTCTGGAGACAGTTCGAATGCCGGGGGAAGTTACCGCCAAGGTTCAGGTGCCGGGAAGGCTTACGAGACGTTGGAGCAGCTTTGGCAAGAAAGCTTTATGGCCTACGATAGCACTCGACAACCAGTCGTCCTGACCAACCTTTCTTCCTGGACAGGTGGGCCTGTTGCCTCGGCATTGCTTTTCATCGAAAGGCTCTACCTGCGCCTTCAAACACGGAGTTTCACGACCATTGGCTTCAACGCCGCCGATTGGATTTCCTGGCAGATGGGCTTGGCGATCGTTTCTTTAGTAGGCTTTGTTTTACTGGTCGTTCGGTATCGAGCATCATTCTCAAGCCATGGTTGGATGTCTGCTAAAAAGCGACCTGTTCAAGCCCTTACAACGACGACGCGGTGTGTCGCTTTCTTTCAGAGAACCATGAAAGCCTTGAAGCGAATGGGGTGGAACCGAGACGCCACTCAAACTCCGCGAGAGTTCTCGCAGTCTGTCCAGCCTCTCCTCGATCAATTAGCTGTTTCGCAATCGATGCATTCGCCGCAGCTCGCTTCATTGATTGAGGCATACTATGCAACCCGATACGGAGAGAACGAAATACCGAGCGACAAAATGCACGAATTAGATTCCATTGTGAAAGATCTGGAAAATATTTCTCTAAGACATCGTCAATGGTTTAAATAGCTTTCCGAAAGAAATCGTCTGCGTGCCGGTTATGGATTCAGTTTGATCTCGCGTATCAGGCATGTCGCCTCAGGGAGATGAATGCGAAGGTGAATAATCTTTTTCGACGAAGGAAGCAATATTTCATGCAACTGCCACTCGTCTGAGCCAGTAATCGAAAAAGTTGAGCGGTGCGAAGGTAGGAAGTCTTTATCGCCGTCTTCACGCCAAGCAATGGAAGCTTCGGCTGCTAGCGGCGATTTCATCGCAATCTGGACACGAACGGGACTCTTGAGATGAAGCGAGCCCAGCGTAATGAAAGCCGATTTCCCTTTCTCTGGAGTCACTTCTAGAATTCCGTCTTTGTTTATCAAGGTTCCATTGCGTGCAACCCATTCAGTTTGCGTTGCGTCGGAACGGCTCTTGCTAACTTTTTCACCCGCTGCGGCGACTTCTTTGCCTTCGAGATAGAAATCGAAATAATTATTCCAAGTTTCCGCCATGGGACTGATGGCCATGCCCGGCGGATCGAGTTCGGCCGACCAAGCTTTCAGCTTCGCGCGGAGGCGACTTGCGATCTCCGGATGTTTTACAGCCATGTTGTGCTTTTCTTCGAGATCCATCGAAAGATCGTAAAGGTATTCACGCTCACCTCCGCGAAGGAGTTTCCAATTCCCTTCACGGATCGCGCTTTGAGCGGTCCAGCGCCAATAGAGCGCGTCGTGCGGTGCGGTTTTAACCTCCCCTTTTAGATAGGGAACAAGATTGATTCCGTCGAGTTCTTTGGGTTTGGTTTCAATGTTTGCTTGGGCAGCAGCCGTGGCTGCGAAGTCTAAGGCACAAAGGGGATGATCGTAAACTTGGTTGCCTGGAATCGTGCCCGGCCAAGCGATTAGAAATGGAACGTGCATGCCTCCTTCAGCCAACATCCCTTTCTCGCCGTTGAGCGGTGTATTAAGACTACCGTCCCACCCGCCTGCATCGCCATCTAAGGGTGAGTCCACTTTGTGAATCTTAAGCGGCGCACCATTGTCACCAATGAAGAAAATAAGAGTTCGCTCGGTGAGTCCATGCTTTTTGAGGGTACTGGTAATGAGACCAACGCCGTCGTCAATCGCTGAGAGCATGCCCAATGCCGCTCGTCGACGTTCAGGCATCGGCCCTGAAAAGCGGTCCGTATAATTCTTAGGTGCATCGAGCGGCGTATGGGGAGCGCGATAGGCAACATAGAGAAAGAAGGGCTGGTCCTTATAGCGATCGATAATGGACGCCGCAGCCCGGCTACATCCGTCGACATGGTACATCGTAGGTGGGAGATCTCCCATCGGCTTGTCTTTGCCATCGAGGGTGATGTTCGAAGAAAAGGAACGCTGCGCATTTTGCGAAAAGCTGTGCCGGAAGCCGTGCTTCGGAATCTCCGCGGTGGGACCAAGGTGCCACTTGCCAAACTGGGCCGTGGCGTAGCCCGCGTTCTGCAATCGCGTTGCGATCGTGGTTTCTTTGTTGAATCCATCCAGCGACGATCCATTGTTATCGAGATTGAATCGTCCCTGAAATTTCCCGGTCATCAATCCACCCCGCGAAGGGACGCATTGCGGCGCGGTACTATAGCCATGCTTTACCAATGCACCGCTTTTCGCGAGTGCATCCAGGTTCGGAGTCCTGACGTCTTTCTCGTACCCTTGAATACCAAGGTCGGCGTGGCCATGATCGTCGGTATAAATCAGGATGATGTTGGGCTTTGACGCATCAGCCAAGGGACTGACACCCAGAAAGCAAACGATGGAAAAAAGGCTAAGAAGGGGTTTCATCTTGTTGGTCAAAGGTAAGGAGATTAAGGGGCTTTATCGAGCGATTTCATGATCACCATCTCGATTATTCGAAAATATCGAACAATCGAATATAGTCGTTAGGAATAAGGGAAGAAATTCGATTTTAAAAATCGATGAATGCTTAGCCAAAGATATTTCCATAGCGATGCCGCGTTTCGGTAACGGATTGTTCTCGAAGCCATCGCGTCAACTCGACATACCCATCCAGCGAAAATGGAGCGTCGATCCAATTCATTTCGCAAGCGTAGGATGCGCTGAGAACCTTATCGCATGGCGTACTCACGGTTCGAAGAAATTCGGCACGGTGGGCAAGACTAGGAAGTCGTGCGGCAAAGTCGAGGTCGCTTTCTTTCGTGGCCAAGCTTATCTCCAGTGGAGCTTTACAGAGCTCAGCGGCAAGACGAGCTAGGGTCTCTACTTGTTCGTCGGGTTCAGAAAGTCGTAGGACAACGCCGCGGCATGGGCGATATCGGAAGTGGTTACTCTCGCACTTCAGCGATGTCGGGTCGTGCGACTGTGAGAAATAGTCGTGGTATGCATTGCGATAGCTGGCCTCTGCTGCCAGCAGGTCGCGTATGGGTGCCTCGTTTTGGCGACGAAACAAGTTGACGTAATTGGGACCACCTGCTTTCGCGCCTGGGCCAATCGAGCTACGTTTCCATCCGCCGAAGGGTTGACGCTGTACGATCGCGCCGGTGATCGAGCGATTAATGTAGAGATTGCCGGCCGCGACCTTGTCTTTCCAATCGGATATCTCAAGCTCATCGAGTGAATGAAAGCCCGCGGTTAGCCCATAAGGTACTGCATTTTGAATGCGAATCGCTTCATCGAGATCGCTTGCCCGCATCAATCCCAAAACTGGACCAAAGCATTCGGTCAAGTGAAACCAAGAACCGGGCTTGACGCCGATACGAATTCCAGGAGACCAGAGACACGGATCGACCGTCTGATTCTCAACGTCAATAGCATTAGCTGGCTGGTCAACCATTCGCTTGGGCGCAAGCAACCAGGATTCGCCTCGTTCAAGCGTCGTCAAGGCTCGAACCAGTGACGGACTAGGACGACATACGAGGGGAGTGACAACGCTTGCAGGATCTTTTGCATCCCCGACGCGTAAACTTGCAGCGGCGTCGCGGAGTTGACGAAGGAAGGTCGGGTCGTCGTAGACTTCGGCTTCGAGGATGGCCAAGCTAGCCGCAGAACATTTCTGACCAGAATGACCGAACGCGGAATGTACAATGTCTTTAATGGCCAAGTCGCGATCGGCTAAAGCGCTTACGACGATCGCGTTCTTACCGCTGGTCTCCGCGAAAAGTTTTAACGACGGTCGCCAAGCTTGAAACATCCTTGCCGTTTCATATGAGCCAGTGAGCACGACCGCTGAAGTTCGCGGATCGCAAATGAGCTTCTGTCCAAGTGGGCCATCTTCACATGCGACAAACTGAAGCACATCTTTCTGAACACCTGCTTCCCAAAGAAGCTGAACAAGCCACCAAGCCGTTTCAATGGAATCCGGCGAAGGCTTAAGAATGACGCTATTGCCTGCCATCAATGCCGCCAAAATGCCTCCGCACGGGATCGCAAACGGAAAATTCCATGGCGGAGTGATAACGACAAGGCCGAGGGGGCGAGACTCGGTCGCGGAAATATTATGTGTGCCATAGTATCGGGCGAAGTCGATCGCTTCCGAGACTTCGGCGTCAGCTTCGCGAATACTCTTTTTCGCCTCGGCTTGAAGAATCGCAATGGTTCTGAAACGCTGTGCAGCTAAAACGTCTCCACACTTCATTAGAATTGCGGCTCGCCTGTCCGCGCCAAGCAATTCCCATTTTGGTTGCGAACTTCGGGCTTTCTCAAGTGCCGATTCAATTTGATCGAGTTGGTTATGCTGCGGTGGACGGTCGGTTGCATTTTGCAACCATTCCGTCGTGCGCGAAAGCTCGGATCGATTGTGGGCTTGAGTCCAATCGGTATCGGGTTCGTTCGTGAATTTCGTATAGCTTCGTTCCGGTTTTTGGCTGCGATGCGAGTTCGAGCTAACCGTTGTTCGCTCTCGCCAACCTTGGATAAATCGCTGTTTTTGTCGTTCCCAGGCAACGCTGCCCAGTTCAAGCGAGAAAAGATCTCGAAGAAAGTTTTCGGGGGTCGTATTTTCGTCAAGGCGTCGAATGAGATATGCGAGGGCACTGCCAAAATCTTTGGGGTGCACGATCGGCGAGTAAACGAGCAGCGAACCGGCTTTCTGACGGACGATCCGTGCTAAATCGTTGGCCATCCCTTCTAACATTTCAATCTCGATAGCGTCCTGCACTTGGTACACATCCCGAAGTACCAGCGCGAGTGCGACGTCGAAGAGATTGTGGCTGCCGACACCGACTCGAACGGCCGCTGCATTCTCCGGCTTGGATGCGTACTCAAGCATTCGCCGGAAGTTTGCATCCGTGTCGGATTTTTGGCTGTAGGGGGCTTGGTACCAACCGTGAAGTTCGGCGTCGACCGATTCCATCGCGAGATTGGCACCTTTCACAAGCCGAATTTTGATAGGCATTCCACCGTTAGCGATCCGAGCTTTTGCCCATTCGGTCAACTCTCGTTGGACGCCCGCGGAATCAGGTAGATATGCTTGAAGAGCGATACCCGCGTAAAGTTGCTTGAAGTCTCGTTCATCGAGAACTTCGCGAAAGGCGGTCACCGTGAGATTCAGATCGCGATATTCTTCCATATCGAGATTGACGAATTTACCTTTCGCTAACGCAATTCGATACAACCTCCGAAGCCTTGTTTTGATTTCCGAAAGCGTATTGTCCCACGCCAATAAGTTGATTTGACTGAAGATGGCAGAAATCTTTACCGAGACGTATTCCGTATCAGGACGATTCAATAACGATTCGATCGATTCAAGCCGCCGCATGGCTTCTTCTTCGCCTAAAACGGCTTCGCCCAGTTGGTTTAGGTTTACGCGAACACCTTCGGCTTTTCGCTTCTTCAGGAAGTTTGCGAGCAAAGCAGGCTCTGCCGAAAGGATGACGTTTTTACTTTCGCTGTGCAGCTTGGAAATAATGCTCATAAGAACTAGCGAGGGAGCCATTCGCGATGCGATCCCTCCGGCAATCAACATTGCCCGATCAAGCCACTTGAAGCCCTGTGGAATGCCAAAACGCGAAAGCAAATTCCGATAGCAAAGCGATGCTCGAACCGCCGAAGAACTGCGAATCAAGCGATCGGTCATCGCCATACTGAGGCGTTTCGCAGCTGGATCGGAGATTAATCCAGCAACGCGATTGGCCTGAGCTGTTTCGGCCGGATTTCGCTGACCAAGCGCCAACCGAAGAATGGTTTCCGCCAATTCGATCGTGGCCGTTTCAATGTCTGATGAAGAATCTAATTTCATACGACGTAAGATCGAAGGAGGGGCTATGAATTCCAGGCTATGAATTCTACGGGGGCATGACTACCTATGTGAACTATATGTGTTGGCGATCGGGAAGGCGGACAATTTGAAATTCATTCGCAACGAGAATAGACTCGGCAAGTCGGAGTGTATGTTCGTGGTGTGTGAAGAAGAGGACTTGAGTCCGCTTTGAGAAATCGTGAAGCACCTTTAAGGTTGCTTGAGCTCGTTCTTCGTCAAAATGAACGAGGATATCGTCAACGACAAATGGAATCGGTGGATGTTTATCAAGCCAAACTTCGAGACTGGCAAGTCGCAATGCTAGAAAGAGTTGGTCGCAGGTCCCATCACTCATACCACCGACGGACACTTGAGTACCATCCCGACGGACGCCGACCAAAGATGGGTTTCCTTGCTCGTCAAACTCGGCTTGAATGGACCGATAGTTTTGTAGTGTCATTCGAGCAAAGTAATCGCTTGCCAAACCAAGAACGGGTCCTTGATTCCTCGCTCGGTATTTTTCCATCGCCTTGGAAAGAATGGAAGATGCGAGCCGAAGGGTGATCGTTTCCCGGGAAGCGTCTTCAATTTCGCTCGCAACGGTCTGTATCTTTTCCGCGATCTCAGCAGATTTTGCACTTCCGTCGATTCGATCTAAGTCGTCCTTAGCGGCCTTTACTTCTTGAAGCGTTCGGTCGTATTCGTCCATATTACTTGCTAGATCACGGTGGATTGCGTCCAGTTGCATCGGCAACTCATCAAACCGAGCCGATTCGGCGTCAAAGGCCGCGATAAACTCATCCAGCGTTTTATTTCGTGCAAGTGTTACAAGATGTTTTTCGAGTTCTGCAACTTCCTTTTCAACCGATGATTTTTTTCCCGCGACGGCGACCAAAGTAGGAAGCTCGTGATACTCGTTGCATTGAACTTGTTTGCATAGTTCGTCGAGATTTTTGGCAATGGTATTTCGTTGATCCGAGATCTCCTTCCGGCTCGCTTGCTGCTTCTTTCGAGTATCGTCAAGGGTTTTTCGCTTTTCTTCGGCCTTCACGGCGACTTCCAAGCCGTCTCGCAACATCCTAATCGACTGTTCGGTTGTTCGATTCGACGACGGTGCAAGTACTTGGTTAGCTACGCTCTTTAGTCGATGCACGAAGTCTGCGGCATCACGATCGATTCCGTCGATGCGTCGCGAAAGGTTTTGATAGTCCTCTTGAATCTGAAACAGCTCTTGAACTTCCTGGAGAACACAGTTGGCTTGAGCAGGAAGTGCGTCTTTTTCGAGCCGAACTCGCTGCATTTCAGCCGACCAATCGGCTTGCCACTGCTCCCATTCCTTTTTCGCCTGTGCAAGTTCGATATCGCAATCCGCTAGTCTCGTTCGATCTTGCTCAAGCGTCTCCTCAATCTGCATATACCTCGACTGTTTTTTGATACAGTCGTCGACAAAATCTTCAGCAAATTGAAAGAGCTCGCTTAACGATCGCTTTTCTGCTGAAGCATTCGCGTCGATGTCAACCAGGAGTGCTTGGATCTCCATTGCAAGGCTTTTCACTTTGGAAGTCAACTTAGTTCGTTGAATGTCCTTGACTGTCATCTCCCGGTATTGCTTACGCAACGATTCAAAGTCGCCGAGCCAGTCTCGCATTTGGCGAGGTGATTTTGGCTCGACCTTTACCGGTAACCATACATCCTTCCAAGCTGACGACAGTGCTTGTTGTTCGTGAATTAATTGAGCCTCATCTTCCCGTAGTTTTCCTATTTTCTTTTTGTTGCGTGCAGCATCGGCCAGAAATCTCGCCTTGGATGTAACTTTATCCGCATGCCAGCGCAGTTCATCGGCCAGCGAATCGGTCATCGAAAGGTAGGTAGAAAATGCATCCGAAATATTTTTCGCTGAATTCGCTTTTTCTAAAAATCTTTGTTTATCGGATTCCGAAACAGTCTCATCGGCAAGCAAACGAGAAATAAGTTGCCAACCTTGGTCGCGTTCAGCACGCAATCGAGTAAGGTCCGCCTCAGACGGAATTGTTCTTTCCGTTTCAATCAATGCCAGTTCATGCTCCAATCTCGCCGCTTCGGATTCCAACTCCTGTATTTGGTCGACGAGTTTGGCTTTTCGCTTGTCGAGCAAACGAAACTGTTCGTCAAACTCATTGAGGGTCGTGTCGCTGATAACCGAAGCCGACGAAAGCTCCGTCATGCCAAGATGATTTAGCTGAAGCCGTTGGAGGCAACCATTTACTTCTGCTTCAGCAAGGCGAATTTCAGAATCAATTTGATCGAGATCATTTTCCAGGCCGCTGTCCGCTCGATGTTGCTTTATTTTTGCCTCGAGCAGATGCCAGTCTTTCGTCGTTGCCAACGCTTTCTGTTGAGACAGTGCTTTTTCAATATCCGTTGATATGGTCGATTGTTCACGTTGTAGGCTCTGACGCTTTTCAAATAACCCTTCTCGCTGGTTGCCGAGGGTTTGAATTCGCACTCGTTTGTCTGGAGGGAGACGCAAGTTATCAATGTTGGAAGTCTCGATCGGCAGCCCAAGGTCACGGAGGATGTTTTGCATTCGCAAGAGCATTGTCGAACGCTCACCTTCGCGTTTAGGTCGATCTTCCATGGCCGATTTGTGTTTGCCAAATTCTTCGAGAAGTCCCTCTATCTCGGTTTGAAATGAAAGCCAATGCGACGCATCTTCGATTGTTTCTACCTGTGTATCGAGCTGTTCGAGTGACGCATCGAGTTGATCGATTTTGTTTTGCAATTCTCGCCATCCATCTAAGAGACGACTGCATTGCGTTCCGAAGTCCTCGGGTAAGACCGGAATATGTTTCATCGCTTCGAGCGAGCTTTTGGCTTGTTTCAGCTGAGCGATAGGATTTGACGAGTCGATGACACGTTGGATCCAGGACTCGCGTCTTGTAAGCTCCAAGCGAACTTCTTGGAGTGTTACTTGCCGTCCCTGAAGCCGCTTTAGTAGTTCGTCGCGAGCGTTCCAGACGTCAGCTGATACGAGCGATTCGGATTGCTGCTTTTTGAGCTCTTGGTATTCCTCAATGAGCTTTCGGATTTTGCTCGTTTTGGCAGCGGATTTGAATAGTTCTTCCGCTTGCGCGAGCAATGATTTCTGAGCCGATCGAAGTTTGGAGATGCCTGCCGCGGCCGCGAAGAGAGTTTCGCCAACTCGTCCGTTCCCTTCGACCATTTCATTCCCGCCAGCCCGTAAGCTTTGGTGGTCGATCCCAAACATATGACGAAACAAGTCGCGATCAACGCTCCCCAGCTGATCTTGCAAACGACCTTCGTCGACAGCTGCATCGTCGCGGTCATCGCGCAAAGTATTCTTGGCAGCCTTACGCCGAACCACGGTCAAGGTCCTGCCGTCATGTAAGGCTAACTTAGCTCCAACCCGTAGTTTCGAGTATGGATGAAGGAAATCATCGTTGGTTCGAGATTGAAAGCCAAAAACAAGATCGGTAATTGCGCGCAAGCTCGAGCTTTTCCCTGCTTCATTGGGGCCATAAATCAAGTGTAGTCCGGCCTGCTGGTGAGCAAATTCCAGACTCGCATTGGTGAAAGGACCATACGCGAGAAGGTCGAGCCGTTCGATCCTCACTGCGCTGCCCCATCTGAAAGGAGTTTTTGATGTAGCGTGGCTTCCGCTTCGTTCACGATTGCGGCCAAGCTTTCGGGGGCATCGAAGTTGCCCATGCTTTGCAATTCGACCGGTAATTTCTTCAGAAGGTCATCAAGATCCAATTGGCCAACAATGGATTCTCCATCGGCGGAACGAAGCTGAGAAAACAACAATTCGATCTCTTGAATGGCCCCGTCCATCGCTTCGGTATTATCGCGAGTACGCATCGCACTGGTTGAAAGCTTAACTTTCTCAATCCACGTTTTCCCTTGACCAATATCGATACCGATCGCTCGAATGTCATGAATCATCTGCGATTTGCGGGCCAAAAGTTCCGCATGAACAGGCGTTCGACCGTGCAGCTCAAGTCGAATTGCGTGCGGTTTCTCCTGAGACGGCTCAAGCAGTTTCGTAAGCTCCGTTTTGACTAGGTCTAACGCGCAATCAGTGGACGAAATATCCGTAACGCTAATCAAAAGCGATTCCCATCGGAGAACATCCAACTCACGAAACTCGGCGGAGCAAGATCGGTCGTCTTCAACCGTGACCAAGAGACAACCCTTCGGCCCCGTTTCTTTGGCGTGTCGTCCTTGCACATTGCCTGAAAACGCGACGTAAGGTTTCTCGCAAAGTGTCTCACGCAAGTGGATATGTCCCAACGCCCAATAATCATATCCCTTCGAAACAAGCCCTTCCAGCGTGCAAGGGGCGTAACGCTCGTGCGCGCCACTGCCGCCTGCACTCGTGTGAAGCATGCCAATGTTGAACAAAGAGGAGTCGGCATGGGGATAGGTGATTGAGAGGTCTTCCAAAACGGCCGCTCTCGAAAAACTTTGGCCATGAATGGCAACTTCGAAGGAATCGAGTCTTTTTGTTTCGGGTTGATCACTGGAAAACAAGACCGTGTTTTCGGGCAAACGTAGCGATTTGGTCATCTTGTTGGCCGCGTCATGATTCCCGGCAATCAAAAAAAGCGGAATACTCGCTTCGCGAAGTCTGGCAGCTTGCTGGACAAAGAAAAATCCGGTGTTGAAATCACGCCAATCGCCGTCATACAAATCACCGGCGATCAGCACGAACGCAACTTTCTCTTCGATGGCCAGATCAACAAGATTTACGAGAGCCCGGCGGGCGGCCAAGCGTATTGCTTCCACCGGCGCCCCTTCGTAGAGCGAAAGTCCTCGAAGGGGACTATCGAGGTGGATATCAGCGGCATGAATAAACTTAAACATCGGCGATAACAACATGCTTGTACGGCGAAAATAGCATGTAGTTCAAATGGCGGTAAAGTTCGTGTTTCTCGAGAAGTTCTGCGTGTTTTCCCGTGCCCACGATCCGGTGTTCATGCAGCAATACGACTTGGTCTGCGTTTCGGAGCGTGGAACCATGCCGAGGCAAGACAAAGACAATTGCACCTTGATTGGCTAACGTTCGTAATCCATCTACCAAATCGGAAGTTGACTTCCAATTGGAATCTTGAGCGGGCTCGATCGCAACGATAATACTCGGTTGTTTAAGCAGGGCACGAGCGATCCCAACTCGGAACAATGCGTCGCCTTTCAGTCGATCATCTTCTTGAGAAACAAGCGTTGAAAACGTTTCTGGTAGCTCGCCAATCGCATCGTAAACTCCCGCTTCTCGCGTAGCATCAACAATATCAGCCATGGGGCGATTCGGATTCGACGGCGACAAGTTTTCAAAAATCGTCCCCGAAATCAATGGTCCGGTTGGTTCGATCCAGGCCCGAAGTTTCGATAGTGATTCTTGATCAAGTTTTTCAAGTTCAAAATTGTCCCATCGGATTTTACCTCGGGTTGGCCGTCCGAGTCCGAAAACAAGTTCGAGTAGCAGTCGAACTTCTTCTCGTTTGGATCCTAAGACCGCAACGATCGTTCCTGGCTTTGCCTGCAACTGAAGTTCTTCCAGAACATGATGTCCATTGGCATCATCGATCGAGACATGGTTCAGTTCAAATCGATCGACAAGTCGTGCGGCAGCCACCGTCATGCTGTCGCCTGGTATTGATTTGTTCTGGTCGAGTCGCATCAACAAACGCAAAGCGGCCGGTTCGGCAAATCGAACGCGACTGCAGCAGCGAACAACTTTGATCGTCGCCATAAATCCGGCGCCAATCAACGCCGCGAGCGTCATGGCCGCTGTTCCGTCGATGGATGGCTCAGGCTTAAATATATGTATCCCCAAGGCAATGACAAATACACTTGCGATGAGGGAAACAACTCCAACAAGCAACGGAGCGCGAACAACGTAGCTATACCTTAATTGCGTTTCTGCATCACGGAAACTCCGAAGGTAACCATCCAGTCTCTCGTCAATGACGGCCATCGAGTGAAGTGACGCGAGTTGCGCACTTTGGGATGCAAGTCCATGGACATGCTGAAGGGCATGATGGCTTCGTTCAGAGAGAATTGGCTGGTGTCTTCGTTGTCGACGATCCAGTAGACCAAAAATTCGCCAGACAAGCAGAAATGCGATGGCTGTGAGTAGCGTAAGAATAGGATGGATACATGTCGCGATAGCGAAGCAAGCGAGGGCTTGCGATATATAGCGATGGAAACTTCGATACCATCCAAAAACGCCGTCGCGTACTTGCGGAACCCAGAGTGAATCAGCATCATTCAAGAACGCTTTTTGAGCCGTAATTCCTAATCGCTGGGCATTCGAAAAGTAGGAGGAGAAAAGCTCCTTTCGCAGTGCGACTTCAAGCAAAACCGAGAAAGAAATGACCCAGCGATAGAGGCAGTGATGCAACCAAGCACCGAGGATGCTCAAGCCGGCTGCGATCGAGACCAGCGAAATCAAGGCGCGCATCGGGCTGATTTCGCCCCCGAATAACGCTGTAGGAATGCGAATCCACGGGCCCAATTCCACATTTTCGGGAATGGCACCGTGTCGACTTCGAATTAGTAGGAACGCGATACCGCCAAGCGTCAAAATAACGGCTGGCACGACGAGGCCGGTGATGATGCCCAAACACCACGGCCACCAGATTGCTTCCCTGCTTCCGAAACGGAACTCAAGCTTCGACAAGGAAGGTTTTATCACGCCAAGTCTCGATCCTCGAAAAGGAGCAACCCCAGAAATATTGCTACGGCCGTGTACAGAATGGAATAGACGAATAATCCTGACAAATACACGATAGGAATGGACTGTCCCGAATCGATGGCCTTATCCATCGAATACCAATCAAGCGTGGGCACAATGACTGCGATGAGCTGCGCCACAAATTGAATGATTGGAAAAGCGTCAGCCGTTGACTCGACGATCGAAGGCGTAAGATGACCGACGAGATAGATGGTAAAACAAATCGCGAAATTCGCTAGCTGCGGGACGCGCGTGGCTAGCGCTACCGCCAAAGTCGAAAGCGTTGTCGCTTGAAGTAAAACCATCACTAGGCCAGGCAATGTCCGCATTACTTCGAGGTGGCAGCCTTGCCAAAGTGGGAAGTCATTTTGCGTCTCGCGCGCATCAACGAGTGGTTTATAGGCAACCGAGAGTAGGAACACGAATCCCAACGTGACAATTAAGAACAGCAAAATCCAGAAGATACCCAACATTTTGCCGATGATAAAAGATCGCCGGTGGACTGGCTTGCTCATCAAAGTAAGGGCTGTCCGGCCTTCAATCTCATCGCTCACCGAGCTGCTGGCGGACCAAACCCCTTGGAACAAACAAACAACCAAGATGAGCGTTAATCCACAGTCTTTCAAAAGCTTGATGTCTTCGCCTTCGGTGTGGTATGGCAAGTGAACGAAGGAGACCAGGAAAATGGAGCCGATTAGCAATAGGATCCACGGCAGCGGCTGTGAAAGCTCGTTCTTGGCGGCCGACATCGAAATGGCTGCAATTCGCGGCGCACTCGATAGCTGCAGCATCCAGGCTAGGCCTATCCATACAACAATCGCGGTAATGACAAAAATCGAATACGTCTCTCGGTATGGCGATACGGTGCGAATCGTGAAGGTCACTTCGGCGGGATCGACTTCCAGATTCTCGGCAAAGACGTTGCCACCGATATACATGGGAATTGGCGGAGCGACATTTGATCCTCGTTTCCAAATGAGGTCTTCTCGTGCTTGAACCTGAACCGGCTTTCCCGAGAACTCGGTTATCTCTTTCGTGTCCGAAAGGATGATGTTCTGTTTGCTTTGAATTACGACCCGGTCGACGTAAGCAGCGTCGTATTTGAGAGGAATTGGGAAGAACTGTTTCGAGCCTTCGTTTTGATCTGATTGGGGAGGGATGGTGAACGTCAAAGATTTTTCGCCATCCGTGAAAATCTTTGGAATCGCTTTCAGCATGGGCAACGGTTCGTCTACTAAGAATGTGCAAAGCAGACCAACGATCGCGGCAATGGAAAAAACGGTTGCAATATAGGCCCCGACGCCACGAGTCAAGCTGTCACCGAGTTCAGCTAAGAATCGCTTTTGACCGCCGTATAAGACTCCCCAGCACGCAATCCCAAAAAGCGGCAACAGGGAAACTGAGAAAAGTAACCATTCGTCGTTTACAGAAACTCCTTCATGAATGAACCAAGGCTTAAAAGCCACGGCGGCTGCGAGCGTGAGGGCCGCGGAAGTGGCAAGTCCGATCCAAAAGGCGGTCCCATTCTTTTGCAACCGAGTTAAGAGCGGAAATTTGCTCAAAACGTAAAAAACGACGATAACCAGCCCGAGGATAGCCGCTCCCAGCAAAATGCCCAACCCAAACAGCCAGAAGCCTGTCAACCAACGAGTCATCCAGAATTCTGAAGCAGCAGCAAGGACCGAAAATGATATCATCGAATTCATCGTGTTGGGCTTGCGAAATCTTTCGTTACGACTCAATGCAGGGCTGCCAGCTCTAGGCTGTCTTTTTCCTACAGAAACTTTACCTTAGCATACACAAACGCTCGTTCTCGGGGAGATCTGGTTTGCGATTCTGCCGGTGACTATACGAGCTATTGCCAGGATCGGTATAATCGTTCATCGAACAAGCGGCTTTTTCGTTTTCCTTGAGGGATCTTCTCGTATGCAGCAACAATTGTTTGCTCTGATGGTTTTTTTGTTAATTTCGAGTTCTGCTTCGTCAACTGAGGTGATACGCGAAACGGTCAAACTTGGTTCACCCGACCTGACGCAGGGAATTTCTGGGACTGGACCGCTCAAAATCGAGGACATCAAAGCTTTTCTTGGCGATGATAAAAACCACCAAGAAATCGCTCCAACATTGCCAGACGGGCTTGAAGCTGGCAAAGACGCGATCTCCATCCCGGAAGATAACCCGATGACTCGGGCCAAGATTGAGCTCGGTCGTCAGCTCTACTTTGATAAGCGTTTGTCGTCGGATGCGACGGTCAGTTGCGCAGATTGTCATCATCCCAATCACGGCTATGGGTTTGACAGTCAATTTGGAATAGGAGTAAAAGGGCAAACAGGTGGACGCAATTCCCCGGTAGCGTTCAATCGAATTCTTAGTAAAGCACAGTTCTGGGATGGGCGAGCTAACTCCCTCGAAGCCCAAGCGGTCGGGCCAATTGCCAATCCGATTGAGATGGGTAACACGCACGAAGCTGTCGTAAAATTCTTAGCATCCAATGCAGTTTATGCCGCTCAGTTTGCATCGATTTTCAAGCGAGCGCCGCATATCGATGATGTCGGACGTGCGATTGCGACCTTCGAGCGTACGCTCGTGACTGGTCCAAGCCCTTTTGATCTCAATGAGCCTGTCCGCCGAATGGAAGAAGCCTTCGCCGACGAAATATCAGACTTGAAGGCACTCGAAAAAGAAGATGCCGCTTTGTTCACAAAGTATACGGCGGCCAAAGCGGTAGCGGATCGCCACCCGATGAACGAGTCCGCCAAACGCGGACGTGCGTTATTCTTCAACGTCAAGTCGAATTGTTCGGCTTGTCACGTTGGCGCCAACTTTACCGATGAGCTCTACCATAATTTGGGGGTTGGAATGGATAAACCCATGCCCGACTTAGGACGTTTTGATCAAACGAAGGAAGAGAAAGATCGCGGAGCTTTCAAAACACCGACTCTCAGGAATATCGCGGCTTCTGGACCCTACATGCATGATGGAAGCCAAAAGACGTTGGAGGAAGTGGTCGATTGGTATGTAAAGGGTGGGCACCCCAATCCGAATCTAAGCGACAAAATCAAAAAACTGGATCTTTCAGCCCAAGAAAAAGCGGATCTAGTTGAGTTCATGAAAGCCCTATCCAGTCCGTTTCCCCAGGTCGCCATGGAACGGCTTCCCGAATAGACTGAAAGTTAGTGCAGGCTGCAGTCGAGATTATTGATGAAAACATGATCGGAAGCCATTCTGTTGGAGAACTGGAGGGCTGTCGGCTTGTTTTGAAAGATAATTTACTGAACTGCTTGCCGAACGTAGTCTTACTCGCCTTCCACCCCACCAAATTTTGAGCAGCGCATGCGAATCAGGGAATCGATCGTCTTTCGCGGACCCAGCCATTGGTCAATGCATCCAACGATCGAGCTTAAGTTGGATCTCGACGGACGAACGGCTAACGATGTCGTACGGCTAGCCTCGTTCATCCAGCGATTGCAGACGGCCTCTGGACTTAAATTGGAATGTTTGCCGGCTTCGATCAACGGAGATCAGGTTTCACTTCCGGTTGAATTCGAAGAAGAGGCTTTAACACGCGAGTGCATCAAAGCTTCGTTGCGACTTCTTGACGAATCCGGTTGGCGCGATGTGGACCTAACAACATTCGAAGAACGACGTTTGGTTGACTTGGCGGATGATGTGCGGCTTGGTCCAAGTTCACGAGCCATCCTGGATGCAGCAACGGCCAGAGGCATTTCCTTTCATCGACTGAATAGTGGCAGTTTGGTTCAACTGGGTGAGGGTGTTTATCAGCGCCGAATATGGACCGCCGAGACCGATGCTACGTCAGCGATTGCGGAAGCAATTGCGAGCGACAAACAACTGACGCGTTCGATCCTTGAATCGATCGGGGTGAATGTTCCGCTCGGAAGTTTGGTCGCTGATGCCGAGGAAGCTTGGAACGTTGCACTGCAAATTGGTTTGCCAGTTGTTGTGAAGCCTTGCAATGCCAATCATGCACGCGGTGTTTCACTTGAATTGAACGACCGCGATGCAATCCTGGCTGCGTACGAATGTGCAAAGGTCGTAGGTGAGACGGATAAGATCATGGTTGAACAGTTCATCGTCGGCGACCACCATCGATTGCTTGTTGTTGGTGGGCGGATGGTGGCGGCTTCGCGCGGACAACGCGAGTTCGTGGTCGGCGATGGACGGCAAACCATCACGGAGCTCGTTGCCGAACTGAATAGTGATCCGCGTCGCGGCGAGAACTATACGGATGCACTTGACATTGTAAATTTATCGGAAGCGGCTTTGATCGTTCTTGCCAAACAAGGATTCGATTTCCATTCGGTCCCTGCAGCCGGTGAACGCGTTTTGATCAAACACGTTGGTGACTTAATCGAAGACTGTACTGATATTGTTCACCCAACGACGGCTGAGACGGCTGTTCTTGCAGCGAAAGCCGTCGGACTCGACGTCGCCGGGCTCGATATCGTTGTGTCCGACATCTCAAAGCCACTCGCTGACCAGCGCGGCGGTATTGTGGAGGTGAACGCGGGACCAAGCTTATCGTCACACGTTTCGCCCTTACGCGGCAAGCCGCGTCCGGTCGGTGATGCAATTATCGAGATGTTGTTTCCGGGCCAAGCTCCGTCCGCCATACCAATCCTGGTTGTGCTTTCTCCGACCGGAGAAACGAAGCTAGCTAGCAAACTCTTTCAGTCGCAAATAAGCGAGAAGAAACGCTATGCGATGTTGAGCCGCACCCGTATCTTGGTAGATGGAAAATCATTGCCGTCGTCAAGCGATCTCCATCGCGATGTGCGAGGAATTCTTGGTCATCCTTTTGTAGAAGGGATCGTGCTTGAATTGTCGTTCAGCGAACTCCTTCGACGTGGTTTTCCATGCAAACATGCGGAATGTGTCGTCGTTGATTCCAGGAGTAGTCAGCAATCCAGTGCGTTTACGGTTGGAGCAGAGCAGTCGTTCCGGCAAGTATTCCATTCCATCCAAAATCTCATTCGAGATGGTGATACGCTTACCGTACTCAACGACAAAAAAGATATGACGATTAAAGTTCTCGAAAGTCTCGATGAACTCCGCAATCGCGTTCGCGTTTCGGATTCCGAAGATTTCGTCCTTGAGATTGCCAAAACGAGCCTCGCTTGAGCCTGAACCATTAGCCAATTTCTAGTTTGTGGAAATTAGGCAAGTGGCACGCCCAGAATCTTCGCTGCGCTTGATGGAATTATTGAGGTCCCACAATACGCGATTCGAAGACTCAGGGCGTGCCACCCAATGTTGCCGTTCGATCCTACGAACGAAGCGTGCAGCGCCGTAAAATTTCCAAAGCAAATTTGTGATCGAAGTCTCTACGAAGCAATTTTGGTCGCTCGTCGATTCATTTGTGGCGTGTAAATCGTTTGTATTCGAGTTTCTGATTGCAAAAATTGAGAATTAGACCGACCTCTATCCAGGTTGCTTTTAGGTAGTTAATGTTCTGGGCCTGATGCTCAGGAGTAATCGCCTTAACCGCTTTTAGCTCTACGATTACTTTTCCTTCAACAAAAAGGTCGGCATAGAACTCACCAACCCGTTGTTGTCGAAAGAACACCTGGATCGGATGTTGGCATTGCACTTGCAATCCCTTCTCCTTTACAGCAATGATCATGGCTTTTTCGTAAACAGACTCAAGGAATCCGGCCCCCAGTTCATTGATGACTTCAAATGCACAACCAAGAATTGCCTCCGTAATTTCTCCGAAGCGCAAGTCTGATCCACCACCGTCCTGCAAATCGTGCAGTTCCATGTTCACTCCCCCTTGGTTAGGCTCTTAAAATAACAAACAACGTTTCGTTCAGGTTGTAAAGTACAACGATTGACTGAAAATAGAAATTAACATCGATGTGCAGGATGGACAGGATGAGTTCAAATGCTCAAGCAAGAGTGGTCTTAGTGATTCCCCCCCAATCGGAAGTCTGATCCACCACCATCCTGTAAATCGTGCAGATCCATGTTCACTCCCCCTTGGTTAGGCTCTCGTCGGCCGCACCCTACGATGTCGTCCTGCAAGCGAGAAGTTCCGATGAAAGGCCTGATCGCTAATCTAGACGATGCGCAGGCCGGCGGGATTCCTTTTGTGACGTGCCTATGGTCGTGTGCTGATCACAAGCACGTGATCTAAAACCGAAGTTTCTTTAGTTGTTCCATTTCTTCTTTGGTTATGGAACCGTCTCGGTTTTTATCAACACGGCCAAGAAATTCCTTGACCCCTTCCGGCATTTCCGATTTTTCTATCTTTCCGTCGCGATTGGCATCCAATCGATCGAAGAGGCCGACTAACCCTTCTCCAGTACGGATTTTGTCTCGGAGATCGGCGAGTTGCTTGCCGCGACCCATCGAGCCGCCATCCATGTGGTATTCAACATAACCAATCATCAT
>JANOAI010000491.1:0-22613 GCA_031411055.1 Pirellulaceae bacterium | reverse complement strand
GGATTTGAGCCACGCGAGGATTGGTGAAGGGTGTCTCTTTAATCCGCCAATCCACGATCAACTCAAAATTTCCGAATTCTTTCTGAGACCATAAAGACTTGTCTCCGATCGATTCGCTGAGTGCATCGTAGTCAAGTACTTCCCCGGCGATTTTCCAATGACCGTTGTCCCCGTCCGGAACTCGCCAGTTTTCTAAATCGATGCCGGTGAACAAAGGGACAAAGCCGTCGCCGTTGCGAGCGGTTTCTTCGACGGTCGCGCCAGTCGACGGCAACTCTTGGATACGGAGATTGCGAAAGTGACATTCAGAACCCTCCGACTCAAGAAAAATGTAGCCTTTTCGTGGCCAACAATCTTTACCTACAGTAACTTCTTTCCCATTCACGCTTAGCCGTACTTCGCCGTGATTTGCGACGACGCGATAGTGATTCCACTCGGGTGAGCTACGCGACAACTCCTCAACGGGAAAGCTTCGATTCCCCACTTTTGCAATCTTGCCGGTTGGATTCATCTTGGCACCATGAATCGGGAAAATATCACCGTGCGTCGTGAAGCGTTCGTTCTTTCCCTTGGCATCATAGGCGTTGTCAAGGATCTGAACTTCAATCCCCCGTGTAAACGGAATCCCCGTCGACGGAACGCCGTCACCCCATAAGAAAAGCCCTGCATTGCCGCCTGGCTTCATGTGCCGCCACTCGAGCTCGACGATACAGTTTTCATACATTCGCTCGGTTCTCATTACACCGGTAGGCTTGCCGGTGGAAATGATCATGCCGTCTCGAACAGTGAATGTACTCGGCGCGACGTTGACAGGTATCCAGCCCGACAAATCCTTACCATTGAACAAGGAATGCCAGTCATTGGAATCCTGGGCTTGAGTCAAACTCGACGAGACCACGAGAACGAGGACCGCAACAAACGTGAACCTTATTTGGTTTCGAATCATTTTAGGGGACTTCCGAAAGTGTTTGTGGACGAGCACAAGTTTCCTTGGGACCGTTTGTACTCGATTGGATTCGCAGAATCATCAAGATGATAACACCATTGGTTTACGGATACTCAGAATAGCGAGCAAAATCACGAGCACTCCTTTGGCACAGACTTTGCCCTTTCGAGGGTCATATCTAGTCTGGACGAGTCCTCAGGGGGAGTGCTCGCGATGGCGAGATCGTATTCTGAGGGACCAAAACGATGTATTTCAAGACTCTTTCGGCATTCCTAACGGTCGTTGGATTTTTGGCTGGTGGAGGTTCGATTCAAGCTCAGTATTACGTTCCCCATACGACAACCCATATTGACCTCGTTCCTCATACGACGACGCATATTGATCAGGTGCGTCACGGGAACCATTATCACTATGTTCCCCATACAACAACGCACTTGGATGCTGTTCCCCATACGACCACCCATTACGATCCGCTACGCTACGGCAGTCATTACTCGTCCTACTACGGGGGCTACCAGTCGTATCGTCAGACATACCCAGCCCCTTCCTATTCATCCTACCGATCGACGAACCAGCGTATCGTCCCACACACGACCACGCACCTGCACGTGGTCCCACATGGTGGCCACGTACATGTTGTTCCTCACACCACGACTCACTACCATCGACACTAGAGCATTTTCATTTTTCATATAGCCATTCGGAAAACGGGGTCAGGTACCAAAAGTGCAAAGCACCCGAAGGGCCATTCCGGCTTTTGGTACCTGACCCCGTTTTTCAAGCCTACGTCGTTCATGAAAATGCTCTAAAGTTCACCAAGTTTGGTGGACTGTGTGTAGAAATAACTTAATTCGCAACGATCGTTTCGGACGCTTCTTGATAGTTTTCCATCGGCGGGCACGAACAAACAAGATTGCGATCGCCAAAAACATTATCAACACGCCCGACGGGTGGCCAATACTTGACTGCATAGTTCGTTTCTGGATCAGGACAAACCGCCTCGCGACGAGAATAGGCTCGATTGCTTTCGTCTCCGATGACCGAATCGAGCGTATGCGGGGCATTGGCAAGCGGATTATTCTTGGCATCCCACTCGCCCGATTTCACCTTCAAGAACTCGGCGTAAATGAGTTTCATCGCCCGGCAGAAACGATCGAGTTCATAAAGCGATTCACTTTCCGTCGGCTCGATCATCAAAGTTCCAGCGACCGGAAACGACATGGTCGGGCTATGAAAACCAAAGTCGATTAAGCGCTTGGCGATATCTTCGACCGTGACATGGGCTTCTTTGTCCATGACTCGAGTATCGAGAATGCATTCATGTGCGACCAGACCTCGATTACCGGTGTAAAGAATTGGGTAGCAATCCTTCAACTGATGTGCCACATAATTGGCATTGAGAATGGCGACTTGCGTAGCCTTGCGAAGTCCGGCAGCTCCCATCATTTTCATGTACATCCAAGATATCGGCAGAATGCTTGGACTGCCAAACGGAGCCGCACTGACCATCGGCCCGGTTCGCTCAGCGTTATATCCATCTTTGGGAAGAAACGGAGCCAAGTGACTTCGAACGCAAACGGGACCAACGCCTGGACCGCCTCCGCCATGGGGAATGCAGAACGTCTTATGGAGATTCAGGTGGGAAACATCGCCGCCGAACTTACCAGGCTTAGCAACCCCTACCACGGCGTTCATATTCGCCCCGTCAATGTAAACTTGGCCACCGGCCGCGTGAACCAAATCGCAAATAGTCGTTACGGTCCCTTCAAAGACTCCATGCGTTGACGGATAAGTGATCATGATCGCGGCCACACGATCGGCATGGGCTGCAATGCATGACTTCAAGTCGTCGATGTCAACATTCCCGTGCTCATCACACTTCACAACGACCACTCGCATATTCACCATTTGAGCGCTGGCCGGATTCGTGCCGTGTGCACTGCTGGGGATTAAGCAAACATCGCGATTCAAATCGCCGCAAGACTCGTGGTACTGCTTGATGGCGAGTAGGCCAGCGTATTCGCCTTGCGAACCGGCATTGGGTTGAAGTGAAATCGCATCGTAGCCCGTCGCCGCACAAAGCATGGCTTCGAGTTCGCGAATCATAGCTTGATAACCCAAACTCTGATCGGCAGGAGCATGAGGATGGATCGCGTTAAACTCGGGCCATGTTACCGGCGTTAGCTCGCTAGCCGCGTTCAGCTTCATCGTACATGAACCAAGCGGAATCATCGCTCGGTCCAACGCAATGTCCATTTCCGACAGACGACGCAAATAGCGCATCATTTCGGTTTCGCTACGGTACTGATGAAATACAGGCTGGGTTAAAAGCGTATCCGTTCTATAGTGTTTCTCATTGAGCAGCGACTTGTCGGCCGCTTCGACATGCTGACCGCCAAAAATGCGGACCAATTTTGCAACATCGTCATCGGTCGAAGTCTCATCGAAAGCAACGCTAATCTCGGTCGCGCTCAAACGACGCAAATTGTAACCGGCGGCGACGGCGGCCTTCATCATTTCATCAGCCCGCGAACCGACATCCAATGAGACCGTATCGAAGAACTGGTCGCTCATACATCGCAAGTTAAGTTTGGTGAGCGAACGATAGAGCTTCGTCGCTAGCGTATGCACTCGGGTGGCAATCGCGCGCAAGCCCTCAGGGCCGTGGTAGCATGCATAGAGCGTCGCCATGATCGAGAGGAGGGCTTGGGCAGTGCAAATGTTCGACGTTGCTTTCTCGCGGCGAATGTGCTGCTCGCGAGTCTGCAAGGCCAATCGATAGGCGGGCTTACCGTGACTATCGATCGATTGCCCAACCAGCCGGCCTGGCATCGTCCGTTTGTGAGCATCGGTGGTCGCTAGAAAGGCAGCATGGGGACCACCGAATCCCAACGGAACCCCGAATCGCTGAGAATTCCCGATGGCTACATCCGCTCCAAGCGAACCCGGCGATCGCAGCAACATCAACGCAAGCAAGTCGGTCGCCATCGTAACGAGCACACCATGCGAGTGTGCGTCGCGAATCAAATTTTCATAATCGAAAACACGTCCATCCGTCGCAGGATACTGAACCAAGATCGCAAATACGTTCGTCCAATCCGCTCCTTCCGCTCCTTCCGCTCCTTCCGCTCGTTCGTCGAACTCGACGACTTCAATACCAAGCGGTTTGGCACGCGTGTAGATAACTTCCTTCGTTTGAGGATGGCAGTGCTTCGAGAGGAGAAAGCGATTGCCTTTACCCTTAGAGCCGCGATGGCAGAGCGTCATCGCTTCCGCCGCGGCGGTCCCTTCGTCTAGCAACGAAGCATTGGCAACGGCCAAGCCCGTAAGTTCAGAGACGAGCGTTTGAAAATAGAAGAGAACCTCCAAGCGGCCTTGAGAGATCTCCGGTTGATAGGGAGTATAGGCGGTATACCAGGCGGGGTTTTCGAGAACGTTTCGCTGAATGACCTTCGGCGTATAGGTCCCGTAATAACCTTGGCCGATAAACGAACGCAGGACTTTGTTCTGGCTAGCAATTTTCTGCAATTGAGCCAACGCCACCTCTTCACTCAATCCATCGTCGATCGCTATATCCGAAGTGTCGAGAATATTGGACGGAACAACTGCTTTGGTGAGTTCTTCCAGCGAGGCATAGCC
Organism: Pirellulaceae bacterium; assembly: GCA_031411055.1. GTDB lineage: Bacteria > Planctomycetota > Planctomycetia > Pirellulales > Pirellulaceae > JAIYDQ01. The sequence continues at coordinate 18,028 of JANOAI010000491.1, read as the reverse complement.
TAAGGACGACAACATGCGGCGTTGTTCCTCTTCGCGAGGACCAATGTGACGACCAACAAACGGAGATAGACGTGTAGAAGCCATGGTAAAATCCTCGACAGAGAAAGAAGGTAACGAAACGAAAACGTTACCCCTCTGTCCGTTTACCTGAGAGATCCAAAGCTCAATCATGAGCCTCTTTCCCCTTCGGTGGATGCTTCGGATGAATAAGGTGTCAGTTACCTTTTGTGCGAAGCACCCTCTGGGCGAGTTCCTCGCAAAAGGTACCTGACACCTTATTCATCAGCAGCGCTCTCCAGAGACGGCGTATCAGTCCGGCACTCCATTTTGCCTGAGCGGTTCAGGGTGTTTTGCACCTTCGGCGTTCCGAATTCAAGCGTCACCGCTTTTATTCGAAATCTCTCGCGTCGGACATTCGCCTCAGCCAACAGTATAGCTTATTGCCAAGAAGTTCCAACGTCGACTGTTCTACTTCTTTCTCTTCTTTCTCATTACTGTCGACGTTCCATCAGCGTCGCCGTTTCAGTGTCGCCGTTCTCTCCGAGAACGAGGCGTGAAATGCCAAAGAACTAGTTTGACTGTCCCAAATCCTTTAACACGAAGCGCAAGCGAGTAGTTTGACTATCGAAACCTCAAGAAAACCACTCGCTTGCGCTTCGTGTTATCAATGAGATTATGCCTTCCGTAAGGATTGGGGACAGTCGAACTAGGCCCGTGTACAAGGCGAGAGCTGCATGAAAACTATTTTTGATCCACGTCCACTGCATCTGGGGCGTAAACGGATCAAGTATGCGACATTAAGGGGCTTTAAGTCCTCCATGGCTGCTATTTGCGCCCGCTTCGTTCTCGGAGAGAACGGCGACAATTGCGCCCGCTTCGTTCTCGGAGAGAACGGCGACAATTGCGCCCGCTTCCTTCTCGGAAAGAACGGCGACAATTGCGCCCGCTTCCTTCTCGGAGAGAATGCAACCATTTTGGACTTGAGAAGTCTGGTGTCTCAGAGACAATGCTCGTCTTTCGTTTTTTTGCTTTCAAAAACCTGGAGAATCGTCCATGCCACTCGTGCCACTTCGTAAAGTCTTAGATCATGCGGCGGAGAATGGCTATGGAGTGGCTGCCTTCAATGTGAACAACATGGAGCAAATCCAGTCGATCATGGAAGCAGCTAAGGAAACGGATTCGCCGGTTATTATCCAAGCTTCCCGCGGTGCACGCTCTTACTCGCAAGACAACTTTTTGCGTCACCTGATGCTCGCCGCTGTCGAGCTCTACCCGAATATCCCTATCGTGATGCACCAAGACCACGGTAATTCGCCAGCAACGTGCAAGTCTGCCATCGATAACGGATTCACTTCGGTCATGATGGACGGTTCTTTGGCTGAAGACGGCAAGACCCCCGCAAACTACGATTACAACGTCAAAGTAACGGCCGAAGTCGTCAAGATGGCTCACGCTCGTAACGTTTCCGTGGAAGGCGAACTCGGTTGTCTGGGTTCACTCGAATCGGGTTCAGGCGAGGCGGAAGACGGTCACGGTGCGGAAGGCGTTTTGAGCCACGATCAATTGCTTACCGATCCCGATGAAGCTGCCGATTTCGTTAAAGCCACGAACGTTGATGCCTTGGCCGTTGCCATTGGGACGAGCCATGGGGCATACAAGTTTACACGCAAGCCGGACGGCGAAGTCCTGGCCATGGATCGCATTGAAGCCATCCACAAAAAACTTCCGAACACACATTTGGTTATGCACGGTAGCAGCAGTGTTCCCCAAGAACTGCAAGACATCATCAACAAATTCGGCGGCAAGATGAAGCAAACCTGGGGTGTTCCGGTTGAAGAAATCCAACGCGGTATCAAGTCTGGTGTTCGCAAGATCAACGTCGACACCGATTGTCGCATGGCGATCACGGGGGCCATTCGCAAAGTCTTAATGGAAACCCCGGACAAATTCGACCCGCGCGACTATCTCAAGCCAGCCCGCACGGCCATGAAAGACGTTTGCGTTGCTCGTATGATCGCTTTCGGCCAAGCTGGCAACGCCAGCAAGATCAAGGCGTAGTCGCTTTTCTAACGAAACGGCACCTCCTTCAACCCCTTGAGCCTGAGGCGCTAGCCGATTTCTAGAAGGATCGGCTAGCGCCTCAAGCTCAAGGATGCCTCGGTTACGCTGATGTATAGAGCTTCTTGGCTCTCCGACGTTCTAGCAACCAAAATATCAACGATGTAATCAGATCCCCGAGCAGGGCCGAGACACGGAAGAGGACAGCGGCAGCCAAGGCCGGAGCGTAGCCAAGGACCGGAGCGAGAACGAGCGTCACCGCCAACTCGCGTGCCCCAGCACCACCCGGTAACATCGATAAAAATCCGATCACGAATCCCATGCTCGTCGCGGCGAAGCATGCGACAAGTAATCGCCAGTTTGACACCGAATCGACAAGAGCGCCCGATGAATCGCCGGCACTCATGCCTCGCATCGATTCGCAGATCACCCATAGTGAAGCCCCCATTACCAACTGCCCGAGCAGACTGAGCAACCATCCTTCGCCGACGAAACGCCAGGTCATGGCTTCGGCCAGCTTTTTCGGCAATTTGAAATGCCTATATTGGGAAATGAATCGGAGCAGTCGATTGAAAATCGGGGGCAGGATCGGAATGATCGACACAATCGACGTCCCGACCAAGATCCAACGCAACCAATTCGGAATAGACAGCGAAGAAAGAGCCAGGGTCCCCAGTCCACCTCCGGCGGCAAGCATCATCAACGTTTCGATAAAAATGGAAACGAGTGACACCGCGATGGGCACCCCTTCCTTCTGCATCGCCGCCGAACGCAGGATGAGCACCATCGCTTTCCCGGGAACGTACTTTCCTAGTCCGCCCACCGTGTAGGCCGACATGGTGGGGACAAAAGGAACGCTGCGACCAAACTGTCGTAAGGTCAGCCACCAATAAATCCCTGCCGGGAAAAGTGAAAAGCAAGAAATGGGAATTGAGCTGACGGCGATCCACCATCGAACTCGTTTGAAGGAGAAAAGACTCGCTTTGATGGACGCGATTTCCGATTCCAGCTCAGCTCGCTTTGCTTCGTCCGTTCCGCCAAGCCTCGCCTCGATTTCAACGATCCGTTGCTGGGCTTTTTCTTGCGTTCGATGAAGGTCAATCCATGCCAAACGAATCGCTTGCGCGATTCCAAGCACAACGATTAACGCTAGCAGCGGTTTCACCCCCTTCTTCAAGACGCTTCCCCAAGAAACCCGTGCGGGTGTAGAATCATGCGTCATAAGATGGATTTTTTCCGAGCAATCATGAGAAGGGAACGTGTCGGATGAGTCGCCTGATATCGTTAATCGTCCTGCTGGCGTCCATCGTCATCATCGGAGCCTTGTTTTACAAGGTGATGATCGGTTTCTTGGTCCCAGTTTTTCTCGCCGCCGTCTTGGTCGTTGTTTTTCGACCACTGCATCGGTGGATTCTCGAAAAAGTTGGACAAAGAGAACACTTAGCCGCCGGCCTGACGACTGGCTTGGTGATTTTTAGTGTTCTTTTGCCAGCCGCCCTCATCATCACCATGGCAGCTTTGCAAGGAGCAAGCCTGGTTTCGCGGGTAAGTCCAGCCGCCATCGGGGTCGGATTGAACAATGCCCGAAAGAGCTTGGGCCTTCAATCGCCATGCCAAGAAAACATCCGATCCATTCAAACAGCCGTGGAGGAAATCCAAAAAGAGATTGGCTCGTCAACGCTAAAAGAACTCAAAGACCCCGATGGGAAGCTGGTCGGCCTGTCGAAAAAAATCCACCAGAATATCGACGAGCTTTTGCCCAATTTACGAGCGTTCCTTGATAAAGAACGCGACAACAATCTGGAGCAATTGACCGCCAGTTCCGGTGATATGCAGAAGGACAAAGTCGATGAAGCTAAAAAAGCTTTGAAAGAAGCGGCCGATACCGAATACGAACAAAGCTCAGCCGATTGGCAAAAGCCGATTGCAAAATTCCATGATTCGGTCGATGCCATACTCGCCGCTGCAGGCCTTGAAACTTTGCGGCCGAAGCCGCTCGGCGTGAAAGCGCCCGCCAACGAAACAAAAGCCGACCTCGTTGAACTGCAGGCCATGGCCGTCCAACTCGGTTCGGACTGGCAAGATACGAAATTGGCTTTGTTAAGCGGAAGAAGCATCTTTGATACCAAGCTGGCCATGATCGGCGGCGATCGCATCATGGCCTCGCTTCGTGAGTTGACGAATCCTTCTCCAAAGCAACTGCGGGACGTAACGACTTCGCTTATTGGCTATTTGCAACCGAAACTCATTTCGCTCACCGGGGCGACGGCTGAATTTTTGATTCGCCTGTTGATCGGGACAGCCATCATGATCATTTCTTTGTACTTCTTTCTCTATGATGGACCACGGATGGTGCAATCATTGATGAAGTTGAGTCCGCTCGATGACAAGTACGAGATGGAATTGCTCACGGAATTCGATCGCATTTCGCGGGCCATCGTCCTGGCAATGATTCTTTCAGCCATTGTCCAGGGTTTGACCGCTGGCTTGGGCTACTACATGGCGGGCATGCCTTCGCTTATCTTTCTAACCTTGCTCTCAGTGCTATGCGGCTTGATTCCGTTTGTTGGACCGAGCGTGGTTTGGGTTCCTGTCTGCGTTTACTTGGCGGTATATGAAGAGCGCTATTTGGCATCGGGGTTGGTTGCCGTCTGGGGACTGTTAGCCGTCGCTTCCGTCGACAACGTGGTAAAGGCTTATGTGCTGCATGGGCAGAGTCAGCTTCATCCGTTGCTTGCCTTGCTAAGCGTCCTCGGCGGCGTTCAAGCCCTGGGCCCGATTGGCATCGTCGTTGGGCCGATCAGTGTTGTTATGCTGCAAACATTGCTGAGCATCCTCAGGCGTGAGATTACTCATATCGAAGACCATCACGCGAGCCACCCATCATCCCCCACCCCAGCTAAGTCGGTGTCCAATTGGATGTCGAAACTCAAGCGTAAACATCCGCCGACTAACTCCGGACCATCCGTCGCGGGCGGCGAAACGGCATCACACTAAAATAAGAGCCCGAGATAATTCTCGGGCTCTCATTATTTTGAAGCGACGTTAGGTTCGCTCTGAACTATCGCCATTCGTCGTTAGCAAAAATCCCGTCGACGGATTCGAAACCAAAGCCCTCAGCATTGATGGCTGGGGTTGCTCCGACATTGGTGAACGAGAGATCGCTTGGCATCGCGAAGATACGAATCAACGTGTTGCCACCGTCGACAGGCACCGAGTAGAACCGATTGCGAGGAACGCTTGCTCGACTGTGTTGCATGACTCCTTGACCATCGACAGAGTAGGCATCGATTTGCAGAACACCTTGAGCGTTCATCGAAATGTCGATTCGTCGGTAAGATTCAAACCCGCCACGATGTATGTTCCATTGCGTCGTACCGTTTGGACCGACCAGTGCCGTGAAACCTCGAGTCGCCCATTCCTGACCGTTCTTGCGATAGTAGGTAGAAAGCAAATTATCCCAGAGAACATTGCTTACCGTTGATACAGCGAGTACCCGGAAATCAGCTTCAACCGTTTGATTCCCTGGAACCGCAATATTGAAACTTCGTTGTTCCGCTTCAGGTGCGTCAACAGTGAAGGCTGGGTTCGCAAACGAAACGGTATAGTCACCGGGCCGAACGTTGCTGAACGAATAGTTTCCGTCATTGTCAGTACGGGTAGAAAAAGGCGTAATGTTCTGCGTGGATCCAGTTGCCCGTCCACTTAGTGTTACCAAAACACCTTGGATGAACACCTCTGGCTGATCATACGTCCCTGAGTTATTGTCATCGATCCAAATTCGTCCCTTGACGGTACTTGCTTGGAACGGTTTTACATTGATTGTGATGCGTCCGACACCTACTTTGGGATCCGCCGATCCGTTGGTAGTGCCGTTATCAATGATCTCGTAATCGAAGGCATCGGTTGTCTCTTCCGCTACGTTGGCCGACGGGGTGTAGCTGATCGTTCCATCGGTATTGAGAACGACATTCCCTTGAGTCGCATTGGCTCCAGTAAGCGGAATGACCCGGTTCACGCGAAGCGTTTGGCCACTTTCGTTTGCAGCTCCTCGTGATGCCTGAGCCAATTCACTTGTAAGGTTGATGGTAGTCGTCGTCCCAACAAACGCCTGACGAGTGGCGGCAACAGGCACGGGCGCATCGTTGACTTCCGTCACATTAATCGTGATTGTTCCGGTAGCTTCTTGGGCCGGCGAACCACTATCACGAACAACATAAGTCGCAAACACTGTGCCGTTAAAGTTTGCAACTGGCGTGAAGACAAAGTTGTTACCAGAGATGACAATCGTGCCGGTAGAACCGGCAACCATGGCCACACCGGTCACGGTTCGCGTTTGGCTACTTTCATTGCTTGGACCGGACGAATCATTGCCTGACAAGTCGGTAAGCGGCCTCGTAAGTGTTCCGTCTTCCGCGACCGAAAAAGTGTCATTGACGGCCGTAGGCGGATCATTGACAGCAGCCAAGTTTACCGTGACGGTTGCAGGAGCACTCGATAGAGGAGCAGCCACACCGTTCGTTGTACCGTTGTCGGTAAGGACAAAAGTGATCAATACTTGGCCATTGACATCCCTGGCTGGAGTGAAGACGACATTCCCACCAACAATCGCGACACTTCCTCGAGTGCTGTCGAGCATTGTAGCGGACGTAACACTTAGTACTTGATTGTCTTCGTTGACACCCTTGGTTGCCCCAGTTGTCAACGTTGCTAATGAAATTGGGAGCGAAACGTCCTCGGTTCCGGCAACGGTTTGGTTCTGAGCCGTCGGTGGTGTGTTTACTTCGGTAACGGTAATGTTGACCGTCCCTATCGACGCCACACTTCCTACCTTCGTATCATTCATCACGTAGGTAAAGAATCCGGTGCCATTTGCATTTGCGGCTGGCGTAAACTCGAAAAAGTCGTCAGTCAAGTTACTTGGCGTGCCGTTTTCATTGCGTTCAACGGTTCCGAGCGCACTTGGAGTCAGGACGATCGTACTGGCTTCCAGTCGCTTTGTCTCACCGCTGTTGACAAGATCATTATCGAGTACACGGATGGCGACTTTCGAGCCATTTTCTGCGACCGTAACACTGTCAACGACCGCAAAAGGCAAAGTTGGTGATACGATCGAAACCTGAACATTGGCAGTCGACGTCAAGCTGCCATCGCTAATCGTGTACGAAAAAGCATCAGAGCTTCCGATCAAGTTCACCGGAGCGGTGTAACGAATGCGCTTGCCATCCGCCGTAATCGTAGCGGAACCGTTGTTCGTACCGACGGCCGTTATAACGAGATTATCGTTTTCCCCTGGGCCCGACGTATCATTAACAAGCACGTCAAGTTCAACAGAAACGCCACCGAATGCATTCAAGGTATCAGCTACTGCTGTTGGAGCGTCGTTGACTGGGGCTACATTGATCGTGATCGTTGAAGGCTGACTATCGACTGGCGGAACACCGTTGTCGGTGACGACCGCGACGAAGACAAAACTGCCAAAGAAATTCGGAGTCGGTGTGAAGACTGCATTACCACCTTGACTAGCAATCGTGCCCCCCGTTTGCGTTCCACTTGGCACGACACTCTTGAGCGTCAGCGTCTGTGAGGCCTCATCAGCGGGGCCAGGTGAGAACATTTGCACTGGAGTAATGTTGAGCGAAATATCTTCGTTCGTGTCAAAAGCGGTTTGAATCGCAACTGGCGGGTCATTTACTGGAGTGACGCTAATCGTAAACGTGGCAATAGCACTGGCGTTCGGCGTTCCATTGTCCGTACCGGTCGCAACAAAGAGCACATTACCATTGAAGCCAGGTGTCGTGTTAAACACCACGTTACCACTACCGTTAATCGAAACCGTTCCACCGGTCTGTCCGCCGACCAAAGCAACGCTGCTGAGCGTAACAATTTCTCCCGATTCGCCCGGACCCGAAGATGGGAAGAGATCGGAAGGGGTATAAATATTGTTGCTCGAACCTTCGACAGCCGGCAAAACCGTAGTGCGATTAACAGGCGCGTCGTTCACTGGGTTGACATTGACCGTAACGGTCGCTGTTCCAGTCGCAGCACTATTTCCAGCCGTGTAGGTAAAAGTCGTTTGACCGAAGAAATTTGCGGCTGGCGTAAAAGTAACCGCAGTATTGCCCGCTGCAATGGCAACCGTTCCACCGCTTGCAGGTTGCGTCACGGCTGAGATCGATAGGGCCCCACCGCTGCTAACAATATCATTGGAAAGAACACTTATTGTATTAACACCCGAATCTTCATTGACGGATGTCGTGTCGCCAACAATCTGAACTGCTCCAGCAACTCGAATCCGGAAAGTTGGATTTGCCGGGAAGGTAATCATATTATCGGGAACAACCGTATCACGTCCAAACAGACCAATTCCCAACGAGCTGCTATTGGCGGAACCAACTGTGAAGTTCACAGCACCGGGTACTGAGCCTGAAGTCTTGAAAGCCGTGTCGAAGATATTAAAGAAAGCGGTTGAACTCGCAAGCGATGGTTGCGATCCCAAAAAGTTACCTGCGTCGTCGATGGTAAGACTCGTCGATGAATTCGTGACCAGCCGCCCTTGCTTCTTACCCGAATTGTAAAAGAACTGCGAGCCGCCCGCGCCGGTGTTGGCTGGTGAAGAAATGGCAGCCCCAAGGACATTCGCATTGTTTGGATTGCTTGACGAAGTCACGGCAAACGAAACCGCTGCACCGCCTGGACCCACTAAGTTGTTACTTCCGAGCGTTGCATCGGGCACATCGGTTCGGACCTTGCCGCCGATGAACACGATGCCGTACCCTTTGTCTGTGGACGGAGATTCAAACAAAACGTCTTCGACTCGAATGTTGTTCACGCCACCCGAAAAGCTAAGAGCCCCTACTGCATTCCGGATGTTTTCACGTGTTACGATGTTGTCTTCGTCATAGGTGATCGGCGCTGTTGTTTCACTTCCATAGGTCAGCGTAAATGTTCCGCTAACAACGGAAGAGCCGATCCGGATCGTTTGAAACTCGCCCCACTGAACTTTAACGATATCGTCGGTCGGTGTTGAGCCTTCTACGGTACTGTAAGCGATATCGGCATACGTGATCGCCACCCCAAGTCGTCCAGTAGCTCGAGTGTCCTTCGCCCGCGTTCTCAACGTGAATGATTGATCGAACCCAAGCGTATATTCGGGCAAGCCCCCCACGTCGACTGGAGTGAGTACTGCTCCGTTTCCATCAAGAACCTGAAATCCAAGTTCAGCGAGTTCGCCGACACCTTCACCGGTTCGCAAGCGATTGATAACCATCAACGCGTCGATGGGAGAGGTGATTCCGTCGTTATTGACGTCGGTCATCGGGGAAAACGAACTAGTACTGCTACTAGACCCTTCGCCGGAGCCGTTCGAACTTCGATTCAGCGCATTCACGACCTGCAGTACGTCGATCGGCGTAATGGCAAAGTCGCCGTTCACGTCGGTCGGGACCAGGGCATTGTGCATCGGGTTATAGCCAAGGTCGGACGCCATCAGCTCGCGGCGCTCAAGATTTTCTACCAGCAACAACATTCGCTGACGAGCTTTTCTCGATGAAGCGCGTTCGCGCCATCGTCGACTGAATACTTTGGAAGAAAAAAGCGTTTTAAGGCTCTGTGGGATTGGTAATCCACTCATGGAATAGTCCGTCCGCCGCGAAAAGGTTTCGATGGGAGTCGCAACAGCCAGCACTTCCTCGGACTCCCGAGGCCCCGCTGGCTGTAAAATGGGTGAAATAGATAAGATCGAGCGTACTCGGGTTTGCCAGGCATTTCAATGGAATAAAACCCCCAGACCGATAGGTTTTCGCAACCGATTCCGGCCTTAGGCATGCTCAACTCCCTCTGTTCAGAATAACCGGTACAAGCCAACCGGCCTTAGAAGTTGCGTGAGAACGGGAAGTTCCAGAAAAAATGCCGGAATTGCTCAAGAATGGCGGCAGAGGGCGATTCGAAAGAGAATTTAACAGGCCTCGCGACCGTGAAACCGTTCGCCTGAAAAAAGCAATAAACCTGTATAGGACAGAATCACCTCCGTGGTGCTACTATCGGTTTGCTTGAGAAGGGCAAGGCAAATCCGAAGCCTCCCTAGTTCGACTGTCCCCAATCCTTACGGAAGGCATAATCTCATTGATACCACGAAGCGCAAGCGAGTGGTTTTCTTGAGGTTTCGATAGTCAAACCACTCGCTTGCGCTTCGTGTTAAAGGATTTGGGACAGTCGAACTAGAGCATTTTCATGAACGACGTAGGCTTGGAAAACGGGGTCAGGTACCAAAAGCCGGAACGGCCCTTCGGGTGATTTGCACTTTTGGTACCTGACCCCGTTTTCCGAATGGCTATATGAAAAATGAAAATGCTCTAGATGCGTGCCACGTCAACCCTTCGATTTGAGGGTTGTAACCGCGCTGGCTGGATCGCTAGAGACAAGAAAACAAGTGGGGTCCCGCGGACTGGGGAACGTTGCGACCTGACTATCGAGCCAAACCGAGGTATGTCGACGGGTTCGAATTTAGGGCTGGACCTGGAAATCGAGGCTGGTCTGACCGAATTTCTTAGCTTTCATATCCTCGATCATGACCCGCATTTGATACTGGCCTGGATCGATTTTGGCTGGGATGAAAATCTTATAGATAATGAAATAGTCCCGACGAAGATTTTGGCAAATCTCTTTCTCCATCGGGAGAAGCTGATCGGTAATCCGTCGACCATTTGCATCGATGATTTCATAGGTTCCCTGAAGTTGTGATTCAAATCCATTCTTTACTTCTTGAGCAAAGACATTTTCAAGTTCGCAATACAAGAGGACTTCTTGATCGGGTTTAAATGCATTTTTCGGAAACTTCGTAATCACGCCGTAGTTCTGCACGTCACTGCAAAAGGCAGCGGAACGAACCTCGAGATTGCTGGCTGCCGCCAGCTTGTTGGTTGCCATGCGTTGGCTGTTCATAACCAATGACCAGCGTCGACTTCGCACTGGCATCGCATCGGGATTGGAAGCATCGAAAAGTGCCTGAGCTTGATAACGGAGGTATTCCTGTTCGTTGTCGTCCAGTCCTTCAATCGGCCTCGCCGCGTCTTCCAGTTTTCGGTTGGCAAGATATAAAAACCGAAGGGTCATTTCTTGACTCAACCGAAGATTTTCGTCGTGGAAGCTATTCTCCTTGATTTCTTTCTCGAGCTTGAGAATGGTGTCTGAAAGTGAATGATTCCACGAGGTGCTCTCCGATGCAATCGACTTCGCAACTTTCGCAGAAGCAGTCACAACATCGGAATCGCTGAACTTCTCTTCAACTGTAACCGCGGCGCTGGTTACCGCCGAGTCCTCCTGTACGGAAGGCACCTGCTTCGCGATCTTCAAGCCCCCCCCCGGTGTTGAGGCTGCTTCTGGATTGGAATTGGTCTGCTCATCCAATTCTTGATCCGAGAGTCTGGCTGTCACCTTGGACGAAGAACCTTGGTTCTTCATACCTTTACCACTCGATGAAACGTCGACAGGATTATTGTTTTGAAGGGCCGCTATCTGCTTTTTCGCAACCTCTCGGAAGGATGGTGGTAAAGCTGCAATCGCGCTGGCGACGTCTACTTCTTGGGTATCGGTTTCAATCATGGCTGGCTTTTTAGCAACTGCGATTTCGCTTGATACGCCTGATTTGTCGACATCGGCTACATTCGAATCGGAAAATGGACCTGTCGCTCTTGGCTTTCGAGCATACGGTTGCTGTTTTGAATAACGGCTGTTGACCTTTGGAGGTGCCCAATCGTCGTCGCCTGATACATCCAAACGATCCTGCGTCATCGCTAACCGATTGCTTAATGACTGGCAGCCCATTGGAAGCAAGAGCATCGACAGCAGCATGCCATTCATCAAAATGAATCGGATGAATTTCGAGGGTTTGGATTGAATCGCCATAAAGTGAATTCTCATCGCAAAATTGAGCACTATTTCGAACGTCTGCCGCAACCAAAGTTCACGCGATATGGTAGGAGATCGAGAAAACCTACTGCAAGATCGATAAAAGCTGTCAATCCCTCGTTTTGAAGGCAATTCGACGCCCGACCTAGTCGACCTCATTTGATTCTTCACGAGGAATCTTCTATTTGCTTGACAGAAACGTTCTACGGCCGCCACAATGATGTCTATCCTCTAGCATCGAGTTTCTCCTCGGGTAGGGTAATGGATTAGGAAGAGAGACTTCCAATGGGCAACCGAACAGAATTATCACAACCCGGGGTATTGCTCGAACGCGGGCGAATTGCGTTCGAGGCGTTGCGATCGAGAGAGGTTGCTGCCCAGTTGCACGCTGCGTCGCTTGAACTGCAATTGGCAATGCAACAAGCCGAACTGGGGAATACTGACGCACTCGATCGCTGGTTAGAATCGCATCGTGAACTGCTTGGCGATTCTGAATCAAACCCGTCCGCCGTGAGCGGTCCACACTTTTTGTTCGATGCTTCGAAGAGTGCAAACGCACTACCGATATCAGATTCTTCGGCTGAGTCGACGAACCACACGTTCGAATCAGAACTCGAACAAAACGCCAAATCACATGAAGCTAGCCCGTGGTTGAAGATGCTCGAGGGAGCTCGACATCGTTCTGTCGAACGGTCTTCGAAAGTGACCTCAAAAGATGTTAAAAGGATGGATGTTGGCCATTCCAAAATCGAATCCATCGAAATCCAGCCCAACACGATTCTCAATCGATCGTCGCTCGTTGAGCGTATCGATGATGAATGCCCCGTAGCGGAGAGCGCATCCGACTCAAACTTGAATTTCGAACTGGATACTCAAAATACTTTTGAGTGTGAAGATTCGGTCGACAACCCGATCATTATCCCTGCTTCACTGCAAGCTGCTTTCGACAGACCAGAGAAAAGCCAATCGAAAAAATCTTTTCGTCGATGGTTTCTCTCCTCGTCTGTATTGGGAAGCGCCATCGTTCATTTCCTGGCTCTTGTTACCATGTCGGTCTATGTGATTCGAATAGCAACAACAACGGAACCCAAGTCGATTGTTGCCTCCAATGCCGATACACAAGAAGTGTCGATGGAAGCTCCAGTGGAGTTTAGCCCCCCCGATTCAGAACAACTCGACACTTCTGAACCAACCGCTCCGTCGCTACCTTCGTTTGCAACCCAAGCCACCGAGACGAGCAGTTCATCCATTCAGCTTCCTGAATCCATGGTCGGTATATCGGTCGATAAAAGCCCAACCACAGTAAGCGAAGCCGCTCAACAAGCAACCAATGCATCCAAATCCAACATGCCTACGAATATGGCCGAATTCTTTGGCGTCAAAGCCGCTGGCAATACGTTTTGCTATCTCGTCGACTGCTCGCCCAGCATGAAAAAAAACAATGCCTTCGCCGCCGCAAAAGCTCAGGTGGTTCGTTCCATTGCGGCCTTGAAGCCAAAACAGCGTTTTTACATCTCCTTCTTCGGAAAAGAGATCGAAGACCTTACGCTCGAAGGTCGAACCCCGGCTACGTTTCCAGTCTATGCAACGCCCGAAAACCTGCAAAAGGCCCTAAGCTGGATCGAACGTGTCCGAGTCCAAGATAACGGCAAAGCCCCCAACGATGCTCTGAAGAAAGCCATCGATATGGATCCAGACGGCATTTTCCTCTTGTTTGACGGCGACACGACGGTCGATGTCCCTGCATTTCTTCGGAAAGCCAATCGAACAAGCGATCTCATTACCGGCGATCAACCACTGGTCCCCATTCACACCCTCGGCTTTTACGACGAAGAACACCAAGCCGTGATGAAGCGAATCGCTCAGGAAAATCTTGGGACATTCCGATTTATCCCCAATCCGAATAGAAAGTGATCCTTAAAAAAACTTGACCTAAGGATCTTAGAACTGCTACCATGACACTGTTATCGCCAAGGTCCCCATACTTCATTGGCTGGAATTGGCATCACGAAAACGCTCAAACCCTTTTTGGAGACATACCATGCGTCAAATTTCCATGGCAGCACTTGCAATTGCATTCATCGGATCCGGAGTCGCTTTTGCGGCCAAAACCATTTCGCTCGAAGGGATCAAATGCCCGATGAGCGGTGCACCCGTAAAAGAAGACAAGTCTGTCGCACATCTCGACGGCAAAGTCTACTTCTGTTGCGAGAAGTGCGCAGCCAAGTTTGAAGCCGACAAAGACAAGTTCGCAGCCAAAGCCAATCAACAATTGGTCGCCACCAAACAGTACGAACAAAAGGCTTGTCCAATGACCGGTGGCGCGCTGAATAAAGACACGGCCATCAAAGTTGGCGAAGCTGAAATCGCCTTTTGTTGCACCAAATGCAAAGGTGCCGCCGAAGGCAAGAAAGGCGATGAACAGATCGAACTCGTCTTCGGAAAGAAGGCCTTCGAAAAGGGTAAGTTCGCAAAAGTCGAAGAAAAGAAATAGTCAAACTCGACCTTCCTCCCTTCGCCCCCGTCTTCGGGGGAGAAGGGTCGGGGATGAGGGGCATTTAGAGATCGAATGCATGCTTGCTCCGGCTTTGGATCTTCAAGGCTTTCTTTCGGAGAAGCATGCTAAGGGGTAAGTGCAATGACTGTAGTGAAAAGCATCCTTGCGATTGCGGCTTAAAACAATTCCTCTTCCCCTAATAAAGATATTCTCCCAGGGTTGAGTTTTGGAATCAAATCCGTTCGAACCTTCGCAACAAGAGATAGCCGACGTAACACCTCGACGCGCGCAACGACTTTCATTTTTTTGGACGCTCGCTGCCTTAACCGTCATTGGAGCAATCGCTAGTTCATTGGGCTTCGGCATGTTGGTCAGCATGGATGGAATTGCTCGATACTTCCATCTGAATTCCAACAGTGTTGGAGTGACCTTCCTCGTATTGCCTGCGGTCCTTTGGACAGGCACTTTCTTGGTACGCGCTGCACTCGTCACTAAGACAGTAGATCCTTGGCGAAAAAAACTCGGTGTCGCCGTACTCTTGGCCATTCCGGCATACATTTTGTATGTCCCAGCGTGTACGGCTTCCTCGTTGGCGACAACACCGTTCGTTGGGAGTAAGCAATACGGCCCCACCGAGTTGGGGATCTTTATTGGTTCAATGGTTTCAGTCATCGGGATCCTGTGGATTTTTACCATCGTGGAATTGCTTTACGCCAGACGTCGCCGATTAAAGCTTGAAGATTCGATCGCCGCTGAATCGAACTTGGAATCGGTTAACGACACTCAATAATCTCGAAACGGCCCGCGTGGTTCCGTTGCATCCATTTCGCGACGCCAGGCTTCCCACTGAGACTTGATTCGAGCCAGTGTTTTTGGCTCGCTCGCGGACAAATCCTTGGTCTCGTTGGGATCTTCCGTTAGATCGAACAAGCCGCTCGATTTCCCCATGTCGACCCACTTCCAGTTCTCGATGCGGGCAGCCCGATCACTCCGTCGCTGCCAAAACATATGTTTTCGCGGAGATGGTTTTTCACCTCGAAGAACTGGGAGGCAATCGAAACCATCAAGCTTGATGCCGTCGCTTGGCTTCGCGCTAGCAGCCGAAAGAATCGTTGGAAAAATCTCGAGTGATGTGAGGAAGTCGTCGTTGATTTTTCCTTGAGGCAATTTGGCTGGCCAATGTGCAATAAACGGGACACGCAAACCACCTTCCCACATATCCCCTTTTTTACCTCGTAGAGGCGCGTTGCCACCATTTCCCGAACCGCCGTTATCTGAAAGAAACAAAATTAAGGTATTGTCGAACTCTCGGCGATCTCGCAGTTTTTTTTCTATCTCACCGATCGCAGCATCCATACAGGTAACTGCCCCGTGGTATTTCGCCAGCGGTTCCGCAAGGCCACGTTTCAGATACGGCTCTACAAACTCTTGAGGAACTTGCACGCCTTCGCGATTCTTTCCTTTACTGTCGCTTGATTCGCCAAAGGTCGATGCGCCATGCGGGGCGTTGAAGCAAAGATAGAGAAACCACGGCTGATTCACGGGCGTTGAGTTGATGAACTGGAGCGCCTTGTCTTTGAAAAGTGACGTCGCGTAAGTGCCTTTGTCCTTTTCTGTTCTTTCATTCCCGTTAAACAGAGACGGCACCCCGTATCGCTCGTGAGTGTAGTAGTCAATGCCGTTATTTCCATGACCATAGAAGTAGTCGAAGCCTCGCTGAAGCGGAAGATAACGCTTGGCTTGCCCCATATCCCACTTGCCAACCGTACCCGTCCGATAGCCCGACCGTTGAAGAACATTGCCAAATGTTTCTTCGCCTGGATCAAGACCCAACGTCATCTCTGGCGAAACCGCATACTCTTCCTGTGTAAAGCGATGTCCATAGTTGACCATGTCGTTTCGGACCATGTCATACAAACCATTGCGTTGGGGATACCGACCGGTAATAACACTCCCGCGCGATGGGGTGCAGGCGGGCCAGGTTACGTAAAACTGTGTGGCTCGAACCCCTTTGGACGCCAGCCTATCGAGGGTAGGCGTATCGATATCTTTGAGACCAATACAACCAAGATCGGGCCATCCCTGGTCGTCGCTTACGATCAACAGAATATTCGGAGATGCTTTTGTAAAGTCGGCACAGAAAACCAAAGCCATTACGACAGCGAACAAATGTCGAAGCACCAGAATTTCCCTCCGCGAAGGATATCGAAACGGGATAACGCGATAAGCAATATAACCTGTGCCGCCGTTCGTTCCAAAAACGTAGCCTGAACTGGAGGAAGCGTTGCCGAACGGCGTTAGCCCAAGGACATCTACTTTCACCCTCCCGCGAAGAGCGGGAGGGTCGATGGCAGGTACGAGTCAGCGGGGAGGGTGAGATATCGAATGTTTCGTGACCGTTTTCCCTCCCCTCGTCGTCGTGCCTCCTCCTCGACCCTCCCAAAAGGGAGGGTGAATTTAGGAAAATAGATCGCATCGGGCGACGGCTGCAAACGAAACGATGCTTCGTTTGCACGCTTCGTTGGTGGAACGAACGGCGACCCAAACCAAATTTAATCGGGTTTGGGCGTGTCCAGATCAATGGCTTGAAACTCGATCGGATGAAAGCCACTCCCGATATTGGGACCAAGATGGATCGCTTGCCATAACTCGCCAATGGCTGCATTGACTGCCACGTCAATCGTTTCGCCGCGAGCGAGCCGCCCTGTGATTGCTGCCGATAGGACACAACCCGTCCCATGAGTATTTTTCGTTTGCAATCTCGGGAGGGAGATCGCAACATTTCTTTGTCCGTCGCCGAGAATATGCAACGACATTCCATCCGATTCGCCCATTTTCAACAGAACATGCTTCGCCCCCATCAAGTGTAGGTCGTGAATTGCTTCGGCAACCGAATCGGGATTCGAAAGATCATGACCGGTGAGCTTCTCCGCTTCCAAACGATTCGGCGTGACGAGAAAAGCACTCTTTAAAAGCTGCGAGCGCACGAGTTCCACGGCATCGTCATCAAGCAAAGAAAATTGATGTTTGCTGATCATGACTGGATCGACGACTAACGGAAAATCAAAGTCTTTGGCTCGGTTAGCGATGGCGTCTACCATTTCTGCATTTCCAAGCGCTCCGGACTTTGCAGCGCGCATCGAAATATCGTCCAGAATGGCGTCTATCTGATCGAGGACGAAATCGACATCGATCACATCAACTCGCTGAACGCCTACCGTGTCTTGAATTGTCAGCAAGGTAATCGCCGTCGCGCCATAGACTCCTAGCCGTTGAAAGGTCTTCAAATCAGCTTGTATGCCGGCACCACCGGATGGATCCGAACCTCCCATTGAAAGCGCATTCGCGCCTTCAAAAAGGACAATCTTTTGACTTTCGGGGTCAGCATCCATCAAATTCATTTCGAGTCACCTAGCCGCAACGTGAAAGTACGTTCCATACAAAAACGAAAAAACCCCTTTGATCTTACGACCAAAGGGGTTTTTAAAAGACCGGCGATACCTACTTTCGCATTGGTATACACTATCATCGGCTCGAAAAGCTTAACTACTGTGTTCGGGATGG
>JANOAI010000490.1:0-3578 GCA_031411055.1 Pirellulaceae bacterium | reverse complement strand
ACCCGAAGGGCCGTTCCGGCTTTTGGTACCTGACCCCGTTTTCCAAGCCTACGTCGTTCATGAAAATGCTCTAGTTGGGAAATCTAGTTTGCGAGCAACCAGGCGGAAATAGCCTTTGAGGTTCGGACGTAGAGCGTATCTCCAACGATGGCTGGATGGGCCAAGCAATGTGTCTGGTCATCGCCCAAGGCTTGTTGCCCGAGGATGCGCGATTGAGGATCGGTAATGGGTGTGGCCGAAGCGTCGATCAGAATCGCTTCCGATTTTTCGTTGACGACGAGCAAACGTTGGTTGTTGACGATCAGACTGCAATGATGGGTGAAGATGGGATCTTCGATGCGCCAAGCAACTTCGAGTGTTTTGGGATTTAGGGCGAGAAGCTCGTTTTGAACACCAAAAATCCAATGCTCGTTCGCAACCAGCGATTGGGTGTCTGGGGCAAGGTCGAGTTGTTCGGCTGCAGGTTCGGTGGATGCAATACCTGATCCGTTCATTTCAAAACGCCGCGTTCCGAGATTTTCCCCACTGGTAATGATGGCGTCTTTGAGAACAAGCGGCATCGGGACATGAAACTCAGCCGATCCGCTCGACTCCAGTTTCCAAAGTGTCTTTCCCGATTGGCTATCGATCGCAAAGTACGATGAACGATCGACGAGTAAGATTTCGCTTGGTCGCTGCTTGGATAGAAGCTGTGGCGCGGCGTAAGCTGTCTGGTCGGCTTTCGCAGTCCAAACCGTGGCTCCTGTTTTCAAATCCAACGCGGCGATCGATTGCGACTTACCGCCCGGCTGGACGATCAACTGATTGCCAACCACGATGGGCGAGTTGGAATAGCCCCATTCGGGGCGTTCACCGTGAAGATTCGCCACGAACTCCTTCTTCCAGCGGATCTTTCCGGAGTCGATATCGACACAATGCAGATGGCCGCCCGCGCCTAGCAAGAAGACGTACGGATCATGAATGGTAGGCGTCGCTCGCGGTGAATTGCCATAGTCGAGTTCCAGCGGGGCCTCGTATTCCAGCTCCCATAAAACGGTCCCAGCAATCGGCTCCAGGCAGACGAAGCGATCGCTCTTGTCCAAAGCATCTCGTCCTGAAACAACGACAAAGCTTTCATCGGCAGCGATTCCGCCGACGCCAACGCTTGGTAGTGGCACCTGCCAGTGTAGTTGTGGGTTGCTCCAAGTGCTCGGCAGCTTGGCTGTTTCCCCTTGACGGGTTTCACCACGCCAGCCAGGCCAAGTTGCATTCGGTTCTGCCGCATTAAGAACGAGTACCGAGGCGAAAGCGAACCAAAGAGCAAGCGGGTTTTTGAAAAATACAATCGCCTGCAACGGACTCGTTGGACGACTACTCCGGCGGATAAGCGGTGAAACCCTTCGCAGATTCAAGGACTTTGAGCAGTTCCGGATCCTTAATGGTAAGCAAGGCATTTTGGATTGATTTTCGTTGTTGATCAGAGAGTTGTTCATCGGCAAAAGCCGTAATGAAAGGAACCGCTTCCGTTTCACCAATAATTCTCAAGTCGCCTTTGCGAATCGTACCGCAGCCTTCGAGCAGTGGTGTCGCATAGCTCGATACGATCGCTGCAACTCTCGCGTCATCGGAGAACTCCATGAGCTTTTTCGCGGCCGAACTGCAGGACGTTTCGACGGTCGATTTGTCGGAATAAGGGATCTCGAGCTCTTTCAAGTGCTCACGTGGCGCTTTCCATTTTTCATCGCAGTCCTCGGGGCCAAAGAGTATCTCTGCTCCTTCTAAATCGACGACGGTTGCAAAGGGGCTATTCGACTTTACAACAAACAAGCCTTTTTGGGTTGTGCGTCCGTCAAGATCGGAAAGCGACGCTATCGGGACGAGGCTATGCTTGGCCAGCTTTGACTGATGGGCAACGACGGATTGCTTTCCAATCACCAGATCGCATTTTCCAGACGTTTTTTCTTTGAGGGCTTCCGTCAAAGATTCCGACCAGAAGATCCGAACCTCGGTTCGCAGCTCTTTTTCAAGATGCTCGGACAATCGTTGGTATTGTCGATTGGCATAGCCTTTCACGCAGTCGCAGGCTAACGGCGCAGAGAGTGGATCCATCACGATCATGGTGAGTGAGCCGCTACGATTTGCTTCAACGGATGGAGGGGCCGCTAAAGAAAAAATTGACGTAGAAAGGATGATCGTCAACGCCGCAAGAACTACCCGAACGGCGCGCGTCGCGTCACTCTGGTATGACGTGGAACTCATTTTCGTCGTGCGTTTCGCGAACGGCGAAAATGGGTGATTCGACAATCCACTTTCATTCCATTCGTCAGGTATGGAGATCACTTCGCGGAATCCTTGTGCTCAGACGATTTGGCTTTGTCATCGACAGGCTTTGGGCAATTTCCGTCAGCGCAGCTTCCTTCCGCACAACCTGCGACCTTGACATATGTCGCGACGGCCATCGGATCACCGGATGCTTGGTCGTAGTAGAGTTTGAACTCGGCTTTCTGATCGTCGATAAACCGTACGCTAGCGACGAGACTCTTCACGTCCGAATCAAAGACCGCGAACTGGACGACATCTTGTTCTTGCTTGATTGCTTCCCAGCGAGACGGTTCATTTACCTCTACGTTCGTGGATAATGTGACGGACTCCTTTGCACCGAAAAGACCACCGAGGAAGTTAAAGAAACCTCCACTGGAAGCATTCTTCGGAGTTGGTGATTGGATGGCTGGTTTGCTTTCGAGCCGTGAAACTTTCCCGTCGCCATTGAGCTGCATGAATTTGTTCTTGTTGATGAGGTATTCACCGTAGTCAAATCCATTGGCATCACCGTCCTCGGATTTCGTGGTGGCCTGTTTTTCAGCTTTGTCGGTTCGTCGTTCGAATTTCCAGCTGCCCAGTAGCTTCTGTCCCAGGCCTTGCATGGCTAAACGCGATTCGCGTTCATCGTCGGTCTCATCCGGGGCTTCCGATAGAGGAACCAAAACAGAAATGTTGTTGGCGGCCGTATTCATTAGGAAGTACCAGTCTTGGTCGACTGCCTTGGCAACGGCAACATGTTTGCAACCACCGGCGATTTTCGCGGTTCCAATCAGTCCAAGGAATTTTCCATCAGCTGCGTAGCGTTTTACGTGACCGATACTTGACTCGGCAACGAGGACTTCGCCGTTGCTAAGGCATCGAACGTTCATCGGATTGCAACAGCTTCCCCAGCCAATCAACCGACCATCGTCATCCTTGGCATCGCGAGCTTTATCGCCGAATTTGCTAACCGACTTGCCGTCGCGATCATAGGTTGCAACTTTGAAGTTCGTGTTCTCGGCGATGACGAGGTTGGTACCGTCACATTGAATATCCAGTTGTCCACAGCAGCCTGAAACCATTTTCTTAACGACGTCGGCTTCCGCTAAATCATGTGACATCCGATAAATATCGTAACCATGGCCTGCGAAACTATTGCAGGGCAATCGCACAAGGTTGACGTGATCGGTTGGCCAAGTATTTGCGTTATGGAGTAGAAGACAAGCCCCTGAGTTGGGGTTGTTTGGAAAATCCTCGTCTTCTGCTGGGAGCCAACGCCTTGAAGTCGAAATTCGTTT
>JANOAI010000489.1:0-53895 GCA_031411055.1 Pirellulaceae bacterium | reverse complement strand
GAAGAAGATCGCCACCGATTGATCGAGGAACAAAGTTGCGAACTGTCAGTGATACAGTTGCCGTATCATTTAAGTTACTTCCATCCCCAATCGTGTAGGTAAACGAAACGGTACCTTCGAAGGTCGTGCTCGGTGCTGAATAGGAAATTTGATTGTTCGAAATCGAAACCGTACCTTGGCCTGAGGCTGGTTGTGTCACCGAAGTAATGGTGAGCGTTTCGCCAGAGTCGACATTGATATCGTTCGTGAGGACGCTGACCAATTGATTCGGTTGGGAAAGTACATTGAACGAATCATTGACGGCATCGGGTGCGTCGTTGACACTGGTGACCGTGAATGTAACCGTACCGGTCGTTTGTCCACCACGACTGCCCCGCAAGGTATAGGTGACCAATTCCGTGCCCGAGAAATTCGCTCTCGGAGTATAACGAAGTCGAGTTCCGTTTACCGATGAAGCAACGGTACCGCCCTGATTCCCAGTGCCACCTGAAACGGTCAGTGTTTCTCCGGTTTCACTTGGCGTATCATTTGCGAGAACGTCGAAATCGGCAGCCGCCGCGTCTTCAATAACGACAAACGAATCATTGACCGCAGTTGGAGGTGGAACACGTGGGTTTACGGTGATCGTTACGGTCGTGGTGGCCGTTCCACCATTGTTGTCACGAAGGGTGTAACTAATCGTTTCTGTTCCGGTAAAACCAGTACGCGGTGTGTAAAGGATGGCGTTGCTACCACCGTTGATTCGAGCGGAACCGCCTTGACTTGGTGAACCTACATTGCTGACTGTTAACGTCTCGTTATCGTCGACGCCATCATTGTCATTCACGAGGACGTCCAAGAAATTGTCGGTACTCCCTTCAATGAACGTGTAGATGTCTGCAACTGCGACGGGCGGATCGTTGACGGGTTGAACTTGGATCGTGACGGTCGCCGTTGCTTCCGCGCCGGAATTATCCCGAACGGTATAAGTAAAGGTCTCGCCACCGTTGTAGTTGGCCACTGGCGTGTACCGCAATGAGCGATTGTCGGAAGCGATAGTCACCGTTCCACCCGAACTGGCTGTACCGACGGCTGAGATCGAAAGCGTCGTTCCCGAACCAGAAACGATGGTGTCGTTCGTGAGAACGTCGAGGGTGTTGTTGTTGGAGTCTTCATTGAAGTTAAAGGAGTCATTCACTGCAACGAAGTTGCGTCCGACTGCAATGGAGGCGGTACCGAATCCAACTCGGTCATCGGGGATCGCCGTATTGATATCGAAGAGCAGGAAGTCGCGACCACTTCCTTCGGCTGGGTCGGTCGAAAAGTTTGCTTGGCCAGAAGCTTTGGCTCTGAAGCGAATTTCGGCGATCACGACGCTGCCAAGATTCGAGGCCGAAGTGGAAGATCGCGCCGCTCCAAAATCGTCGATCAAACCCGGCGTTGAAGTTCCTCCAAAGGGGGTGACTTCGAACGAGTTCAAGCGCGTGATCGGATTGGCTCCATCCAACTCAACGATCGCTGAATCGTAGTTAAGGTCGAAGTATGCAGCAAAGACGCCTGTCTTATTAGCTCGCAAGTCATCCGCAAAAAGTCGAAGTGTAAAGGATTGGCCGACAGAAAGGCTATTAAGAGGTTGGTTACTACTGTCGACGGCTTCCAGGCGAACTCGCGATTGAGCGGTTTGTGTGACGGCAAATGGAATCTCAGTCGATCGGACGTTCCCGGCCGTATCGGTAAGCGTCAAGGTGAAATTTCGTTGCCCAATTTGATCGACGGTTGGCGTCCACGAGAGAACTCCGGTCGATGCGTTGATGGATAAACCGGCTGACGCACCCACCAGACCGTAGACCAAGCCACTCCCTTCTTCGGGATGCGTGAGATTTACATTGAGCGTTTGTCCGGCCGATAGAGAGGCTGGAATTAAATTCGAAGCAACCGCAACCGGCGAAGTATTGTCAAAGGTAACGCTCAAAGCCGGTGAAGCCGGGCTCGTCTGGTTGCTCACGCTTTGAACGGCAGTTAAAGAGTAAGTACCCGCGCCGAGACTCGATAAGTTGGCGGTCGTAATCGTCGTAACCGTGCCGGTCGCGACGGCAGTACCAATCGTATTGCTACCAGCTCTCAAGGTTACCGTCGCGCCATTGACGGTCCCGCCGATCGTGAAGGTGAGCGTTCCCGCATTGGTGACATTGTCCGAGTCACTGGTCCCGGTATCGGACGATCCTGATAAGTCGATGCTTGTCGGGGCAGATGGTGCCGATGCGCCGACATTGACCGTTACGAGTTGCGTGTCATTTTGATCGTTTGCATTCGCGTTCGGAGTCTGACTCACACCAGCCAGAAACTGGAATGAACCCACAAAACCGGACGGCGGAGTTACGGTCACGAGTCCAGTCGCTGCGTTGACACCAACGGTGTAATTGACGGTTTGGCTCGAAGGCCTCACGGCTGTAAAGCGAAGTGTATCACCTTCTTTGTCTTGTGCGCTCAATTGAATCTGGGTCGCTTGACCAGCCGTTGCATTGACCGGAGCGATGTCGTTCAGGAAGGGAGAGCCATTGCTTGTATCGTTGGCTACCGTCGCGACGAAAGTCGTTACGGTTTGGCCCCCTTCGGCATCGCGAACAGTTACCGTGATTGTCGACGTTGCCCCAGCCGTGCCGACCGCTTTCAATCGCAGCAAACCATTCTCGACGTCATCGAAGATCGTCACTGAGTTGATAATGGCGTCGCGAAGTGGCTTGTCGCTCGAATTGACCGACGTTCGAGCAATCCCCTTTCGGCTCGAATCGCCCTCGACAAGTTGACCAAAGATCGAATGGTTAAAGTCGAGGTTTCGCGTTGGTCCCGCGGTAATGAAGAATTGAGAATCATTCGTGTCGTCGCCTGACTTGGCATACGACAAAATACCGGAGCGATTGTGTTGGAGGTCAAGATCAAACTGGTCATCAAAATCAGGCAGAGTAGAACCACCTGTTCCGGTTGCGGTTGGATCACCGCCTTGAATGACGAAATTCTCGATGACCCGGTGGAAGGTCATGTTGGTCGTGCCGTTCGAATTGTAGAAGCCCTGTTGAGCTAATTGCTTGAAGCGTGACGCGGCACGTCCGCCTTCGGTATCGAAAAGTTCGAATACCATTGGACCAAAGTTGGTTTCGAACCGAGCACTGCTATTGCCCGAGAGGACTTCCGCCGTGATGGCAGATGGGTTGCTACTGCTGACCGTGATGGTAAGCGGTTCGCCCTGTGGGCTGTAAGCATCGACGGGTACGTGCATGGGCGACCCACGCAACACGGTGGTTGCAGCAATCGGGGCTATCGACGGGGTGCCTGATTCGGGGATGGCAATGCCCGATGCGGCCGAAATTTGTTGGAGGGTGAGGACACCGGTCTGACGTGAAGCTATACCGCCTTGAAATTCCCAGGTTGGATAGGTCGTCACGCCAGTGGAAATGCCCGTCGCGTTCGGCGTTCGGTCTGGATTAGTAACTTCGATAAAATTGAGGAATTGAGCCCCGTCCTTGAAGAGAGCTTTTTGTTGATTGCAATTGGGGCACCAGTCCGCACCATAGAATTTGACATTGGCTGTTGAGAGGGCCTTGGCAAAGGCGACCAAATCGGGGGCAGCATGCCCTTCCGCCTGACTCAAGCTGGACATGATGCCACTTGTCGACAGATAGTTACTTGTTCCGTTGCTTGAGGAACCCAAGTTGGTTCCGACGTAGAAGTCCGAGGCCATCAATTCACGGGTTTCGAGCGGCTCAAATCGGATCGCACGCGTCTTGGGAGCTTGATCGGCTCGCCAGGCTCGCCAAAATTGACTTGCGAAACGACGGGTTTTGCGGAAAGAGCTCGTGGCCATCAGGTGAAACCTCGTTGGAGCAAACTGTTCGGGTGACTTCTAACGAAAGTCGTGATTAGCGATTAGCTACGCCAGCGTATCCAGTCTGGGTAGGTCGACTTTACTGGCTCCATTTTAGTTACCGAGCTGTAGGCACCTCTTGGAAAAGGGCCTTTCGCAGCGATTCTGCGAATTGGCAGGCGGTATTTCTTTCACAGAATGGTTAGCCCGAATAGTCCTTACACTTGTAAAGCTAGGAGCTTACGACGCCATCGTCAAGAAAAAGTTCCCTTTTGTCCTGCCGCCAATTGGACGAATCCAAAAATTTGGTTCCGAACTGGGATCTGCCCCCGTGGAATGGTCGGAATTTAACGAAAAAACCGATTGGTCGCTTGTCAGCTACCAATCGGTTTGGAAACGTTCGAGTTTGAAGCTCGATCGATCTTCTGGAATGTCTTTGCTTATCGGACTCGCTGGAGGATCTGTTGGATTCCGTAGGTGAAGAAGGCAGCGATGCTAAAGTTCAACACTTCTTCTTCCGGACGGTAGGCCAGGATAATTGTATCGCCAGGTTGAATGAGTGGTCGTTCACGTGGGTCGTTGATCGCCTTAGCTATGTCGACTTGAATGGTAACTTGACCGTCACAAGGAAGCTTTCGAAGGATGAAGACACGTCCCGGTGGCACACCACCGATGCTTCCGCCAAGTCCGCCGAAGCCTTGCTGACCACCTGGACGCTGACCTTGCACACCCGTGCCGGCCAGAGCCATCGCACCGAGAACGTCGAGGTCATAGTCGCGAGGAATCGGGAATTCACCGCCGGGGAGCAAGCCACCGGTGTAGAAGACTTCGGCGTCACGCGATTCGATGTAGACGACGTCGCCTTCCTCCAAGATGATGTCTTCAGGTCGGAAGTTTGGTACAAGCCCGCGTTCCATTCGGAGCGGTATCTTCAGGATAGCTGGATCGTCTGGAAGTGGAGGTGGGCATCCACAAGGGTCAGGGTTGCAATAATACTGGGCGTAAAAATTCTTGATGTATTCATCGCGTGCCTTTTGGTTCTTTGAGTCAGCGCGGAGAATCTTGACTTCGTTCTTCGCGTTCAAGCCAGGGAGGCCGCCGGTCGCCATCATGGCGTGCAAGACGTCGTTTTGATAAGCGCGAAGCTTGATTAGGTTGCCGGAGGCACTCTGGTCACCACCGCGAAGGTAGCGTTGAGACAGTGATCCTTGAGATCCTGGACCCTGGTAGGCTCCTAAATCTTGACGAATAACAACGATGTTGACGGTTCGTTCTTGAATGATGGTTACGATCGGAGAAACGATCCGCGTTCCATCATCCTTCAAGATTTGGCCGTCGAGGTAGGCTCGTCGTATTACTTCTCGAGCTTGTTCGACACTCATCCCTTTTACGTTGATTGGTCGAATCAATGGCAGTGCAATCGTTCCGTCATCCTGGACAGTGATTGGGTATCCCATCGAAGGAGGCAGCGTACTGTCCCGCTCAGGGAAATGCACTGGTGGCGGAGTTGGAGGTTGATCTGGCGCGTTGAAGGGGAGAATTCCTTCAATATAAATTCCGAGAATGTCACCCTTGTCGAGTAAGTATGTCCGCGGTGGCTCTTGACCGAGTCGCGACACATCAATCGGAATCAAATTCGACTTTGGGTCCGGAAAGAACTCTGGCGGCAATCGCCGAGCGGGGATCCCGCTGATCGGCGACAACAGACTCGTGCAACCCGTTAGTAGGGACGGAAGCATGATTAACAAAAACGCCAACCACGACTTACCAACATGCGAATCAAATGATTGTCTCGTACTTGGCCGAATCATCAATAATTCGGTGCGAATCGAGTACCATCTTTGGTTTTTCATACATTCCCTCACACCCGAGTGGGGTCAAAACAAGCGATCTTCGAAAATGAAATTTTGAGAAACGATATTGAACGGGCGAGCCATTCGACTGGGACCGATAAATCGGTTAGCGTTGAATTAAAGTACTGTTCGGTTTCACGGCCGAACCAATCGGTTCATTGGTCTCAGCAACGAGGGAGTTTCCACCGCGGGCTTTCAGTTCTCTGGCGTATGCCGCCGCGAGAGGTTCCGCCTGTGGCATCGGGTACATTCCCGGAGCTTGGCCTGGTCCAAGCATTCCCTGTTCGGACAGGTTTTTTTGAAGCCCGACCGATGTTTGGATTTGAGTCCAGTTGCCAATTCCGTCTTCTTCTGCCGCGCGAGCTCCGTGCGGAAAGCCTGAGTACCAAGCTGAGACTTTTTCTTGGCCTTCGCCAGATTGATATTTCCATCCCCAGTACTGACGAGGCGCAAAGGCTGGGGTACAACCGTCGGATCCATCGGCGATAGCCTGGTATCCAGCTCGGAAGCCTTCTGCAAACTCATGCATATGTTTTTCGCGACAGAACTGGTGCTTACGAGCATGCCACGACTTGTTAGCCCAAGCTGTGTTGCGATAGCCCGTCATCATTTCATTCCAAGCACCATTGTATTGCCAGGAGTTTTTCCCACTTTGGACTGCAGTGCAGCCTGAAAGTGCAGTTAAACAAACCCCCAAAAATAGGGCTCTTTTCATTCTTCGGGACGAAGCGATGAGCCTTCTCCCTACTTTTGACTGAGACGATTTGTCTTGGTTTCGATTACTCATCGGCATACCCAATGTTAGGACGAGGCTATAGCCATCGGAGCCAGGCTTTGTCGCCTAGACCGACCATATAAGATGATGATGCGATCAATCATCCTGTCCCTGTGTATCGCCATTTCGGTCACGCTGTATTTAACGATTATTCTGGTTCTGCCTACAATAAGCTTTTAAAGGGTCGTATCGATTGCAAAAGACGTTCGAGAGATTCCTACAATTGCTTCTGAATTCGCCTCTGGGAAGGACTGCATCAATCCTTCGAATTGGGATAGGATTAATGCAAGCGTTTGGTAGGAATGAGACACAATCGAAGCGTATGCGGTAGAAACTGCCCAAAAGTGACTTTGTTCCCTTGATCGTGACGGTTTCTAGGCGTTTGCAGGCTTTTCAGATATTTATTTGGTAGCGAATCCCGTGGATCTACAACACACTAGCGGTCGTCGGTCAAAACACTCCTCGCGTCGTCGCGCGTCGAGCGTACCCATGTGGTCGCCACTTTTTCTGGCTCGCATTGTGGGGCTGCTCATGATCGTTGCTTGCCCTTGGAGAGAGGGGGCTGCCAATTGGTCAGAGCAATATTTGTTAATATTTGGCTCGATATTGCTTGCTGGGCTGCTTGGCATCTCATTGATAGAACCTCTTTGGAACGTGCGTTCCATTAAAATGGGGCCTGTTCCCGGTCTGAGCATCTGTTTTCTCGTCGTGGCAGCCTATGCTTGGATACAGTCTGTCCCCCTCTTTCCCGTTGAGGGTGGCGGTTGGGCTCCCAACACGATCCAAATTCAAAGATGGTTCTTAGGGTACCCAAATCCAGATTTAGACAAGCGGTTTGCCGCAACCGAGCTTGTCCAATTGCCCGACGCGGTAAATGAATTCGATGAACCGAAGCCTAGCAGTCGACTCGCATTGAGTGTTGAACCACTTCATACGCAAGCAGGCATCGCTGGACTGGTGATGGTCTCGTTGATGATCTGGTTGGGTGCTGTTGGTTTTGCTGATACTCGATGGCAGCTTGTGTCTTTGATCGTGATGACATTATTGGGCGTAGCGATGGGGGTCTTAGGACTTGCTTTCGTATTGTCTTGGAATCAGCTTAATATTTTCGGTGGTGGTGCCAGCCATTCGTTTGCGACGTTCGTATCCAAAAACAGCGCGGGAGGATTCCTCAACATTTGTCTGGCGGCATCGCTTGGGACGGCTAATTGGGCCTTTGGAAACCCACGTCAAAAAGAGCATCGCTACGCGTACGTAGGCGAAAGTCCAGCCTTGCGTTTTATGCGGGGAATTGAGGATGGATTCTCGCAACTGACAACGCCGCAAATCGCATCGATGATCTCCACCGCATTTATTTTAGCCTGTGTGCTTTGTACTGGATCTCGAGGAGCAGCCATCAGCGGATTCGTTGCATGCCTCGTTGTCCTGCTTGTCGGTCGATTCGGTTCGCATCCTGCCGGTCGCTTGGTTTTCTCGGGCGTCGTTGTGATCATCGGTTTGGGGGTCATTGTCGGATTTCAATTG
Organism: Pirellulaceae bacterium; assembly: GCA_031411055.1. Lineage (GTDB taxonomy): Bacteria > Planctomycetota > Planctomycetia > Pirellulales > Pirellulaceae > JAIYDQ01. The sequence goes on along the minus strand of JANOAI010000489.1, from coordinate 45,902 downwards.
GATGATCGCGTTGTGGAACGGATGTCGTCGCTTTCCTTGGCGGAACTTGAGTTGTTACCCGCCAAAGAAGGAAGGCTCTACATCTGGCCGGTGGCATTGAGCACTTTTACGTATTTCTGGTCGACCGGAGGCGGGCTTGGCACGTTCCATTTTTCGCATTTGCCATTTCAGATTTTGTCGGGCTCAGATTGGTTCTATCACGCCGAAAGCCTCTATCTACAAGCCTTAGTCGATTTGGGGTGGGTTGGCGGACTTTTGATTGCTTCGATCCTCTATTTTTCGATCAGAGCGGTTCGGCGGATCGGCGCTAAGCTACCGAACGGCAAAAATCCCACGGCAGAAATGCGACTCACGTTTGGGCCTGTTAATGTGATGGCTATGGCGTTGATTGTGAGCCAAGTCCTTCACTCCTTCGTCGACTTCGCGCTGATCCTTCCAGCTTTGTTTTTGCCAGCGTCTTTATTGCTTGGGATCGTTATTGGTGCTGCCAGAGAACGCTTGAAGGCCGATGCGAAAATCGCGACGAATCGATTCGACGAATTGAAATCAGCCAGTAGCTCACACTCTACGTCGGGTCGATCATCGCGTATTAAGTTGCTTCAGGAAATTCAAGTCCCTGTCGTCCCAGAGGTGGCCAATACAAGGTTGTTTCAAGTCCGAGGGCTTGTGTGTGCACTGGTTGCAATCGGTTTCCTGATCCTGGTAATGCGTCCCATGGATTACTTGGCGCGGGCCGACAAAATGGAACTGTGGCTTAAGAAGCAGAACCGTGAGTTACCCCATAAACGCGATCCCAATCCGAGTTCGTTTTTGGCCGGACTCTGGGGCAAGACAGGCAATACGATTCGTGAAACACCCGATGCAATGCGTATGATTGCAGAAAGTCTCATCTACGAGTTTCAGCTTGTGCGCATGAAACTGCTTGAAGATGAATCAGGGCTAAATCGGCAACTTGCTTCAGACAATTCTGCGGCGTTCGCCGTGCGTCTCGCGATGAACGACAAGCAAAGCGAATTGGAGAAGCTCCCGACCCCTAAAAAGCTTGATCTTGATATCGATCAGCGGCGTGCTTTCCTCGGAAGCAACGAGCAGCTAATTCGTTGGGAAAAATCGCTAGGCCTAATTCGCGAAGCTCAACGATTGAGTCCTCTTGATCATCGATTGATGTGGGACCGATTGGTGCTCGATTATTCGATTGACTTGAGGAAATGGAATGGCTGGCTGGATCGCAACCGAATCTTAAGTCAAAATAAGTCGAATCGTTTGTTTCAACTTGGGCTGATCGCCCGAAGAACGGCCAAAGATCCAGCTCGTTCCGAATCGCTCTGGATGGACTCTTTCAAGCTCAGTTTGTACCGAGTCCCGGCGGTTGCAACCTTACTTGCGGTGGATACTCCTGACGAGTCTATCCCAGTTGACATATTCCCATCCGACCCGGCGGTTCTTAATCAGCTATTGATGAGCCCCTTCGACCCACAACGTTTTCCAGTGACGAATGCTCGGCTTTGGGAGAAAATCGAAAAATCGGCGGAAGAACTAAGTGTCGACCATGTACATCGAGCGATTTGGTTGGCCGCGGTGGCCTCCAAAAAGGGGGACAAAGAACTGGAATTGGAATACCTCGAAGAAGCCGTTCGTCGAAATCCCCTCAATCGTATGATCCGGCTTCAATGGGTCGACCGTCTGGCATTGGCCGGCCAGCTCACGATGGCGCTTCAGCAAGCCGAATACTGCCTATCGCTTGCCCCCGATGACGCACATTCCGAAGCTTTAGTGAAAGGGCTAAAAGAGCGGGTTAGAACGAATATTCCGGCAAACTAGAGGTCCCCGTTCAAGGTTCTGGATAATCCAACGGGATGCATCTTATCGATAAAAACTATTGATTTGGCTGAGGTTTAAACGACTAGCCAAACTTTAACTTTAGCGTTGGACGGATTGGAACTATCTGCGTTAGAATGATTCGCTTATTCACTATTCTTTTTGTACGCTGGATTTCGCTATGAACTATCCGCAGCAATCTTATCAAGCCACCGATATGATGCCCCAGAATAACAATATGGGGAATAATTCTCCAGACCTTGTCGCTATGTTGTGGCGATGGAAATGGCTCCCCATTCTCGGTGCTTTTCTAGGGGCGATTGTTGGTCTTTTCGTTTGGGTTCAATCACCTCCGCAATTCTTGGCGCTCGCACGAATCCAAGTTGTGACTCCAGGAGGATCCAATATTCCGATGGTGAATCTCGATTGGCAGGATGGAGGGGTCATTGGGCGAACAGACGACGTAGTTATCATGCAAAGCCATGTTGTTATCCGAAATGCAATCGAAATTGGCCGACTTAGCAGCAACTCAAAACTAGCTGAAATGAGCCCCGACGATCTTATCGGTTTTGTTCGCAGTAAAGATCGACTTACTGTGCGACCTGGTACCAAAGAAGCGGCTACCAATATTATTGATGTTCAATTCCGTTGTGATGATGCTGAATTAGCGGCCGAGGTTGTTTCGGCGATTGTTCTTGGTTACGAGAAGTTTATTAGCAAAGAATCATCAGCGCTAAGCACGGATGTTTTGAATAAACTCGCCAAGTTTCGAGACGAGTACGACACCCGATCCAAAAAAGCACAAGAAGAATATTTGCGGATTCGAGATCGATATCCGTTGATCGGTATCGGCAACGAAATGAAAGACCCCTATACCGAAGCGCTCTTGCGAGCCAACGAAGCTCTGAGCGTTTCGGTTACTAAATCGACAAAAGTTCTTTCGATTCTCGATAGTATCGAGCGTTCCAAAGGTGACAACGTTGATTCGCTCCTCGCAATGATTGGACGGCAGTTTAATGATTCGTCGCTTTTGCAACGAATCAATCCACTAAACGATATGATTGCCGAGGATGCATTCATGAAATCCGGAGCGCTAACTCAGTCGATGAGACTGGAAATGGACCGGCTTAACCCGACCATCACGAAATTGGAGCAAAACAGAGCCATTTATGGTGATAACCATCCATTTGTGCAACCGCTACTCAAAGAAGTCGAGATGCTGAAGGCGAACGTGGCTGAATTGCGAAACCAGGAAGAGATTGAAAGGCAAAGAGCCCTAGAGCGAATCAGCGAGACAAAGTCTGAGCCGGTTACGCCGGAGCAGCGACTTGCGATCATCGTCGGCTCGCTCCATGAAGAAGCCAAGGTTCTTGCCAATGAGCAAAGAGTCCTCCAAGAAACATCTCGCGAGAATGAGGCCAAGAGCAAGGAAATGCAGTACGCCGTTGCTCAGTTGGAAGTCGTTCGCAATGAAATGAACACGATCCGCGAAAGCGCTGAAGAACTTCGAAGCGCCTTGGAGAAACTCAGCTTTGGAACAGGTTATGGCAGCAAAGTAATGAAACGCCTTGAAGTTCCTAGTACCGGCGTTCCCAACGGCCCCTACCTATGGAAATACACTCTCGTCGCGGGATTCCTTGGAGCTTGTTTGTTTTCAGGCCTCGCCTACCTACTCGAATTGGCTGATCGATCCTACCGAAGTCCAGATGAAATTGCTCGCGACCTAGGCGTTCCAATCTTGGGTCACTTGCAGATGACTGCGCTCACGCGTAAAGACCGTAAAGATGACAACCTCGACCTTTCTTTGGTCGTGTTCCATAAATCGAAATCGACGGCAAGCGAAGCTTATCGCGGCGTTCGAACTGCCATCTACTTTGGAAATCAAGCTGGCAATATTAAAGTCATACAGGTGACGAGCCCTGTCCCTGGTGACGGAAAATCGACGGTTGCGGCTAATCTCGCGATCTCGATCGCACAGTCCGGACGACGCACACTTTTAATGGATTGCGACATGCGACGACCGCGTCTCGCCAAACTCGTAGGCGTTCGCGATGACCTCGGGTTGACCAACGTCTTGTCCGGAAAAATGGAACTGGATGAAGCGATCCAAACGACTTGCATTCCCAATATGGAAATCCTGACATGCGGTCGTCGACCAGGCAATCCAGCCGAGCTTCTGCTCAGCGATGACTTCGTCGATGTTGTTAACAGCCTTCGCGAGAAATTTGACTACATTGTCATGGATACCCCGCCGATCTTGGCTGTGAGCGACCCTGCAAATGCTTCGGCCTGTGCCGATGGTGTTATTCTAACCTTGAGGCTTCGACGCAATCTTCGTCCTATCGCGATCCGCGCATCCCAAATGCTCCAATCGGTTAACGCAAATTTACTAGGCGTTGCGATCAATGGCGTCACCGGTCGTGCCGGATACGGCTACGGCGGCTATCGTTACGATGGTGCTCGTGCTGCGAATGGCTACGGCGGTTACGGTGGCTATGGCTATGGTGCAACCTATGGTTATGGAGACTACTATACAAGTAGTTCTGCTGAATCGATCGCTAGTCGAGTCGTTAAGACTCCTGGCAATACATCTGCAAGCTCTAACGGATCAAATGGTCGGCATGCGGATGGCAATGGTTCGACTGCCAAGGGAGACGATGCGACGGCCTAGTTATTAACGAAGCCTATCGATCTCGATGACCGAACAAGAATTTCTTGACCACCACGGATTAACTCGCAATCCATTTGCGGATGAAGATGCGCAAACGGATGCCGTGTTCAAGGATGGTTGCATGGCTGATAGTCGGCATCCCGCTTGGAGCAAAGTCTACGGTGACCCAACTCAGCCTGCGACTGCCATTGTTTTGGGCCACAAAGGTTCGGGTAAAACAGCCATGCGTCTTCAGATGACGCGCGCCATTCAGGTCCACAATACTCGGATGCCTGATCGGCGAGTCTTTTTCGTTCAGTATGACGATTTCAATAGTTATCTTGGTCCACTACAACAAAATCTGTCGTCCTTGATCCGCAATAACCCCGATAAAGTTTTGGCTTCTTTACAAGTGAGCGATCACATCGATGCAATACTGTCAGAAGCTACCACAACACTTGTCGATCAGATTCTTAATCCGTCAGATGCGGCGATCGTTGAAGGTCTAGAGGTAGGAAAAGAAGGACTCGATAAGCTGGATCCGTCTCAACGTCGCGATCTCCTTCTTTTGTCGGCATGCTACGACCAGTCGCGGTTCGGGTCTTTTTCCGAACGGATAAATCAACTCCGTCGAGTGCTCAAGTTTCCTAATTTACCGACATGGAATTGGATATTGTGCGGATTTTTGGGGTCGGTCCTCAGCCTCTTTATTGCAACCGTCCTTTATCGTTCTGAAATCTCGACTCAATGGATTTTGGTTGTGCTCTTGGCTGGACTTGTTCTGAGTTGGGTTCCCTACACGGTCCGCTATCTGGGGCATTTCTGGAAGGCTCGGTTGATCGTTCGGAGTGTTCGCGTGAATCGACGAGATGTTCGCATGCTTTGTCGTTCTTTACTGCAGATACCGAGTCGTGAACTAGCTGGACAACCGGTCCCAACGACACGCGGCAGCGATCAACGATATTCGATGCTCGACAAACTTCAATCTATTCTTCGAACGCTGGGCTTCAATGGTCTCATTGTCTACGTCGATCGAGTAGATGAGCCCGAGCTTATTAATGGGCGAGCCGAACGAATGCGCGCGATGGTCTGGCCAATGCTCGATAATAAGTTGCTGAAGCATCCAGGGCTCGGCATCAAACTCCTTTTGCCAAATGAACTCCAATATTTTCTCGACCGCGAGACACGCGAGTTTAACGAACGCGCCCGACTGGATAAACAGAATTTTATCGGTAATTTCGACTGGACCGGCGAAGCTCTTTTCGACGTGTCGGTTGCAAGAATGAAAGCCTGCGGAAATGGCGATCGAGTTTCACCGATGCAGTTGCTAGACGAAAAAATCACTGAATCTCGAGTGCTTTCGGCCATGCAATCGCTACGTACGCCACGCAATCTCTTTCGATTTCTCTATCGAATGATTTCCGAGCACTGCAAATCGCACCGTTCTTCGGAACCGGTCTATCGAGTTAGCAGCGAAACATTTGAAACGTCATTGGCGTTGTTCCTGAATGAACTGCAACGAGCAACTGCCTCACCCTAAGCGATCGTTTCAACCGGAGTCTTTGCGAAGGACTCGGTGAATACAGCTTTCCCTAGGTTGTTGCTTGTCGGAACTCGACGGCGCGAGCGATAGTCGTGATGCTACTTCCCGTTTGACTCAAAGCTACTTTGAAGCTTTTCTTGGATGCGGACCACGACGCGTCGGATCGTTCGATCAGATCGTTGAATTTTTTCAGCAATCTCTTCATGCGTGTAGTCTTCAAGCTTCAATTGAAGGACCTGCCGCTCAATCGGATCGAGCATTTCCATGACATGTTCGAGTTGCTCAGAAAAAATGGTAGGTTCTTCTGGGCTGTCAGCGGAAGAACTGGGGTCAAACGAGGATTCCGATTCAGATGAATTGCGATTTGGGTCACGTTCACGGTTGATCGCCCGACGCTGTGCAAGATGAAACCGCTGCTTCATACGGGTCTTGTTTAATGCAATCGCACACAAGAGCCCCCACAATCCATCCGCATCACCAACCGTCAATCGACCATCCACCATCCGCATGAAGAAACTACGACACGTCGATTGAACAATATCCTGAGGTTCTAAACGACGATTAAGCCCGGGCGGAAAATGCTTGGCCGTAACGGCTTCTAATCGTTTGCCATACTGAGCCCAAAATTGGTCATAAGCCCATGGCTGACCCTTGGCCAATCCCTGAACAAACTTGAGCCAATCCTCGTCGGAAACATTTTCTTCGAAATTGGATGCCGTCACTTTGGAAAGTCCCCAAAATTTATGTCCGGTCGTAGTGCAAAATTGCAATCCTACATTTGAGCGTCAAACAAAGTCTACCAACCAAGAGTCCTTTTTGCATTTTAGTGCTCAAAATCCGCCAGGAAAGCGAACCATGGTCGCCGGTGCAACACAATCGATCCAACAATCCCTTCGCGATTTCGCCGAAAAGGCTTTGCCAGCGTGCGATGTTGTCGAACATGGGCAAGCTATTCAGCCTTGCTGTGAAGCATTAAAAGCCGTGCTTGCCGACAACCTTCAAGGAAAGTCGTTTCTAACCCTCGGAATCCGCGACGCTTGTCATTGGGTCACGAGTCCCCTTTTACAAGCTCGCGACCGATCTTCTCGCGAGTCTGCAAAGATCAAAGAACGACTGGCTTCGCCGGAGTTTCAACGCTGCGCGACCTCCCATCGCGCTTCCTCAGCGGACAAAGATACCGCCAAAGCCAAAGAACGGTTGATGGTAGCTTTGAGCAAAATCGATAAGGCCATGACACTCGCTTCCGACTGTTCCGTCCAACCTTTAGGTAAATGGACAAACACCTTGCGAGAAATTACCTCCGATTTCGAACTTACCGATTTTGAAAAATCACAGACGTCGACAACTTTGAAATTCAGCATGAACGCTGGGCATCTCGCGAAAATTAGTCGTCGCATTGATCATGAAATTCGATCGCAGTTGAATAGCGATCTGAAGAGCCTTCAAGATGCCGTTCGGAAAGCCCATCGTAAAATTTTTCGTGAATACGGCGTGCCAGAAAGCGAGCAACTCGCACTCAACCTTCCAAAGTTGTCCGAACGCGACTTCTGGAAGTCGGTTGAGAATTTGATTACCGTCGGTAAAGAAGCACAGATCGAATTCCAGCGACGTGGGGTCTTCGATATTCTGACTGCCGGTCGACAGAAAGTCTTTATGGTAATCATGTTTCTGTCGCTAATGGGTCGAATGGGGTTGCCAAATCTGTTTGCATCAACCAGCTCAAAGACCGCGTTTGGAATCTTTCTTGCAAGCGTCATGATATCTAGCATGGTCAGTTCCATTCTCATTTGGCGGCGCGAAAAGGCAGAGCAAGGCGAGAAGGAACTTAAGAAAATTCGCGAGAGTCTCCTTCAAGACGCAATGCGCATCATTGATCAAATCGAAAAAGCGAAAATGGCGACTTGTCGTGAGTACCTTAAAGACGTTCTCTCATGCTTTGAAACTACAATTAAAACGTGGTCGGAAGATTCCGCGAATCGCAGTAAAGCGAAACAAGAAGAAGCTCAAGAAGCCAACGACAATCATCGGAAGGCTCTCGACAGTCGAATGAAAGCACTTATCGAAGTTGAACGAACTCTTTCGAAGACGCTGGAAAGTATTTCGACCATCGATAAAGCCGAGGTCGTGAGGCAACAGAAAATAGCCGAGTCGGCCGCGATTTCCCAGGAGTCGTCGATCTCTCGGGCATCTGACATTCCGATCGCATCGCTAAAATTGGAGCCGACGACGGAAGTCGGTCCAAGCAGTGAAGCCATTCCAGAAGCAAGCAATCCCAACCAAGCGACCGCTCGCCCGGAAACCCGTCCGATGCGCGTTTCCTCGCTCGCCGAACGTCGACAACAAAGACTTGCTGAAAGTACCAATTAATTTGACGAGCCATGAATTTCATGACTTCGTTGTCCGAGCAACCATTGTTTCTTAGTAAATTTCGTGAAATCGAACCAATCGCATTTACGCTACTATAACGACGCTAAAATGCGAATGGTCGAATTGTGAATGTCTCGCTCCGCTCTGTATTTAATATTAGACCCATCGAACTCGTTTACGAAGACCATGCCGAATCCCATTGCAATCGATTTTGGATGCCAGTACTGTTCGATTGCATCGATCAATGCCGAAGGAGTCCCGACGTTAGTCCAAGATCGTCACGATCGCAATTCATTCTTGACGCCGTTGGCTATCGCCGTATCTGCGGACCAGCTTGCGATCGGAGATGAAGCTCGGCAACTTTGGAATGATGATCCGAGCATTGAGCTTCTTACAGGGTTTTTCGAAGGACTAGGAACGGGAAGCCAGATCTCTACCCAGTCGCATGCTTTTTCTGCAGAATCGCTTTGCGCTTTCATTGCAAATAAGTTGAAGAAGGATAGCGAAAATTCTTGGGCCGGGCCCATGGATACGGTGGTTCTCTCGGTTTCTAACGTTTTCAACAGTCGGCAACGTCGAGGGCTCGTACGCGCGTTTCGGTTAGCTGGGATCGAGCAATATGAAATCATTGATTCCATGCTCGCGGCGAGTTTCTTTCTTCAGCCAGAACCGTCCGAAAAACCGATTCTCATTTGCGATATTCGCGATTCGTATATTCATGCGGCGCTTATTCATTCGACCACGACCGAACGAAAGGTGATCGCGACCTGTATGGATTATTCAATGGGAAGTAGTGCGATATCCGACGCCATTGCTTCACAATTGTCGCGTCAAATCGATCTGAATCCGTTGGTCCCTTCAACGCAAGCAAGCTTGAGGCATTCGCTCGTAAACATCGCCGATTCAATCAAAAATGCGTTTTCGTCGTCAGAAGTAACCCATGTGAGTGAAAAGCGATTCGTGCTGGGCATGCCAATCGAAATAGCGATTGAGCGATCGCAGTTTCTGGCCTGGTGTGTGCCACTTTTTCAAGCCGTATCGGAATGCATTGCAAAATGCATAGGGTCGGCAAATATCGGATGGGACGAATTGAACGCCCTTCGCATTGTCGGCGAATTGACGGTGCCTGAAACCGTCCAAGGCATCTCGATTCGAAATAAAGCCTGCCCAAAAGAACTTATTGGGATACACCAACCCATTTTCAGTCACGTATACGGCGCATCGATGTATGCCGAGCGAAGATTGAAAAATACTCCAGCTCCAGCTCTTCGACCAAGAGCGATTCATGGAATCGGAATTCGAACTCGTAACCGCCAAACCGATCAACTTGTCGTCAATCCGATAGTCCCCAACAATGCACTACTTCCGTCGCAGTGGTCGTGCATTCTCAAGACGTCACGAATTGACCAAGAGCGAATCGTCATTGAACTCGTTCAAACAAGCCACAATAACGCTGATTCAATTTGCCTCGGAACCTTTGAATTCGGACCGCTTGAGCCACAGTCGGAGCGTCATCCGATCGAAATCACCGTGATTCAAGACGCTCAAGGGATGGTCGATGTTTTGGCACGTGATGGCTTAACCGGAAAGTCCATTCGACAGCTGCAAAGTGGTTCACCCACGAAAGAAGCTATCGGCCAAAGGAATGCCGACCGAGAAGAGTACGCGTGGGGAAACGCTAGATTTCGTTGAGGCCGTTTATCAAGATGTATCCACCTTTCGACTCAATTCTTCCGTGGAGCCAATCGCAAGATCGTACCAAGCAATCCATCTTTTAATCTTCGGCACAGCGTTCGATGTGACAACATGACTCACAAAACCGACAAACGCGAGCGTGATGAAAATGCTTTTGTTGAGCTGCTCACTGAGCGCAATTGCCAGCAGTACGAAAAGAGGAGTGACTTGGAGAAGCGAGTTGCCATTGGACAAAAAGCGATTCGTAAACTCAAGCCACCGACGTTCCTCGATACTCTCGTCTCGCGATATCAATAGTGGATAAATCGATTTAAAAACGACCAGACAAATGAGAACCAGTGCCAAACAAGCAGCCACCGTACCGTGAAGCAACTGAGAAACAAAGAAACCGAAGACATCCATGGCGCTGATTTGGCTTCCGGCGCCCAGAAGATTCCACACTGGGAATATGATGCCACTGCCCGACCAAATGGACAAGATAAGGATGAACATCATCCATGGAAACTGAAGGCAACGAATGGCTGCTTGTCCTCGTTGCTGTTCGGAGAGTAGTCCTTGATGCTTCGATCGAATTGCCTGGCGAATAGGTTGTAGTGAAATCCAAGCCAATAGAACGCCAGCAGGAAATAGGATAATGTTAACGACGGGTTCTTCGACGCGATGAAAAAACGCTCGATCGAAGCCTTGAATCGCTATTGTATGATTAGCCCAAATGTTCAGTGGAGACATCATAAGGCTTGATATTAAACCGGATGCCAAGAGGGTTCTGGCTGGATAGCGGCTAAGGCGACTCCACCAGGATTCCATCGGCGGTGAAAGCAAGGCTCGTAGTTCGGCAAACCGGCACAATTCAAATTGCCGTCGAAACCATTCCGCCGATCGCGGACGATCCTGCGGCGCGTAGGCGAGTCCGCTCTCGATAAGATTACCGATTAACTGCGCCTCGGAAGTCCAAGCCTCTGTCTGGGGAATTGTTTGTCGGCTGGTTAGTTGTTCACCGAGAACTTTAGCGCTTGACTGCGAAAAATTGGGCGTGGGAAAACGTGGCTTCCCGGTCAAAAGTACGAACAGTACCAGCGAAAGCGAGTAAAGGTCACTGGCTGGCCCAACATCATTCGGAACTTTCGTACCAACTAGAACTTCTACTTGTTCGGGCGACATGAATTCGAGTGTTCCGCCAAACTTATTCGCATTGGGTGATGCGGCAAGTTGTTCGCTAAAACTCAAGTTAAAATCGGCGATCAATGGGCGACCGTCGGCGGCCAAAAGAATATTCTCCGGCTTGATATCGCGATGAAGAATTCCATTTTCATGGGCGTGAGATAATCCTTCAGCAAGTTGAGCTCCCATCCATGCAACCAATTGCGGCCAGTCCATCGGACGATACTTGGTCGTCGGTTTCTCGGATGCATCCGAACCATAACTCGATTGTTGCCAAATCCATCCTAGGTAATCCTGCTCCGTGAGACGTGTTGGCTCTGCTAAATGCATTTGATTGAGCACACCTCGCAGGTTTCCTCCGGCCACGTATTGCATATAAACTAGCTGCAGTCCGTTCGACGACCTCTCGTCATAAACGCGAACAATATTGGGATGATCCAACTGCGCGAGAACGGTCGATTCCTTGCTGTGCTGATCGGAAACTTTAAGCGCCACAAACCGCTGCATCGAGATTTGCTGAGCAAGAAATACTTTGGCGAAGGCTCCTTGTCCAAGCTCTCTCAGCAATTGAAAGTCATCCAGTCGATCGTCCAAGCGGATCTCATCTAACGAGATTCGAGAATCTAATTTTGGACTCGAGTGTTGCTTCGGCCGCTGAAGAAAGCTTCGACGTGAGGAGAGTTCCTCGTCGACGATTTGGAGTTGCTTGCCTAGCTCTTCCTGCTGATCGGGATATCGTTTTAAGAAATCAACAGGGGTTGGTTCGTCCCCCCATCGTCGGCGAATACGATACTCTTCGACTACGAGGTGAAGAGGTGGCGGAGAGAAATCGACAATGGTGAGAACTTGCTCGCGATAATCAGAAAGCGTTGGTCGCCAAGGAACGCTGTTTGCTATGATGGTGTCACTGCAAAGCGAGTCCGAAGACGCAGATGGAGCACGTCGCCATCGATATTCCATATCGATCTTGACCAATTCGAAAACATAATCCGCGAGCTCGCTTTTTGGCAGAGCATCTCTGGGAATGAAATCGGCGACCCTTGGCGCTGACGAATTTTGCCAGGCTTCTTCGAATCGTTCCAGTTCCGCTTCAAAATCTATCAATGAAAATCAACCGTTTTAGCCTACCAAAAAGGGGTGCAGTGTTTGCACGGGTTCATCAATTGTTTATTCATCCAATGGTTTGAGGTCGTGTCCCAGCGATTTGAAAATCGTCGACAGCATTGCCCGAAAGACGAGGGAAAGTCTTTCAAACGAACGGTCTTCAGCTTGCATTTGAACGAGGTACGTATAGGGACGAATGGTAAATGCGACGAGTTGCGAGGTTACGAGAAAATCGAGGCAATAGAAATTTGCCTCGACCGCCCGGCTGTCGGCGATTCCTAAATGGGCCTCCATCGGATTGACCTCAAACTGATCATACAACGATTGGATCGCTGGAATGGCGTTTTCGAGAACTTCTCGCGGCGCACAGTTCCATGGATAGCGAACTAAAGAGAAAAAAGCCGCTTCAGGACTCTCAATCGTGAATCCGGTGACTTCGTCTTCGAGCTTATCCTCGATCAACATCCAGTTGTCAGGATAGACACATTCGAGATCAAGTCCTTGGTAAGTCGATGGCATTGTTAATTCTAGAATAAGTGGACGATCCGAGCTTTCGTTTCGGTTAGAGAAACGTATTCTACGTCGGATCTATTCTAGTGTAAGGTTATTCCACCCCCTTTGAATTCTATTCGGGGAGAGGCTCCCCTTTGGTCTCTGGAAGGAAAACTAGAAAGATCAAGCCAACGAGAAAAAAACAAGATAAATACGTAATTGCGATTTGAAGACTTTCCGGGTTCGTTTTTTTGATCCATGGCGATAACCAGAACAGGACCGGAGCCGCCAGAATTCGCCCCGTATTGAAGCAGAACCCGGCTCCCGTAGATCTCAGGTGCGTTGGAAAAAGCTCAGGAAAATAAACCGCATAGCCAGCATGAATACCTTGGGCAAAGAAGCCGAAGATAGGAAGCAAGCAAAGCAAAAGCCCATAGCTCTGAAATTGAAGCGGGAGCCAACAAACAATCGGGGTCATGATCAACGCGGCGACATGCATGATTGCAAAAGTACGCTTGCGCCCGAAGTAGGTGCTCATCGGTCCAAAGGCTAACATGCCAATGCCAGCTCCTGTCGTCTGCACAAAACCAAATGCAAATTTCGCATTGGCCGATTCCGCTTTCATGGTTTCTTTCAACGCTAAATCGTCCTCGCTTTTCGAAATCGCGTCTGTTGACGAAGTCTCAACCTGAGAGAGCCGAATCTTCTTAAGGAGATCGGCTGCAAGATCTTGTCCCGCAACGACGACACTCCAAAACGTGGCGAGTCCAACCATCGCCAACAAGGCGCCGAAGACGGCGTTCGTGCGCCAACGAGGTGTTCCCAACAATTCGCGAAAGCTCCCCATCCGCTCGGCTTTCGACTTCTTGGCCTCCTTCCACGCCTCGGGCTCTTTGATACTTAGCCGGACCCAAAGGACGAGCAGTGCTGGCAAGACACCGATGAGGTACGCCCAGCGCCAATTGGAACCAACGAACAACCCGGTCGCGGTTGCAAGCCATAGCCCACCCACGCTGGTCGCATGAAAAATTCCGCTGGCTCGCTCACGGGCGTGTTTAGGAAAGACTTCCGCGACCAAGGCCGCCCCCACTGCCCATTCGCCCCCCACACCCATCGCCACAAGAAATCGAAGAACACCGACATGCCAAAGCTCTGTGGCGAACACAGTCAGACCAGAGAAAACTGAATAGAAGAGAATCGTAAGTGCCATGACCGGGTTTCGTCCCCATCGGTCGGCAAGCGAGCTAAACAACCAGCCGCCGATCGTCCCACCGATCAAAAAGATCGCAAGAATCTTGTCGCCCCATGCTTTTACGTCGCCGTGATCAGTAGGCAATTCCAGTATTTCCGACAACATATCGCTACGCGAGATCGTGTAGAGTTGACCCTCGAAGGCATCGAAGACCCATCCAAGCGATGCGACGATCAAGACCAGCCATTGATATCGTGTTACGCCGATATACCATTTTCCAGCGTCAGCAGATTGATTTTTCATAAAAAACTGTCGATGGATAGTCGTTACGTGTTTAACAAATCGGCGATTGGCAAAGGCCGCTTCATTCGGATCGATTCTTCCGCAATAAGACATAAACCGGCTGACCATAACCCATCGAGGCCACCCGCAATCGGCGGAGTTCCATCTCGAACCATTCGAATGCATTGTTCGATTTCTTCGCGGAGCTCAAAAACCTCACCGCTATGTTTCTCAATGGCAACGTTTTCAAGATTTTCACCATCGAAGACTTTCAGGAAGTAGGTTGGCTCCAAGGTTCGATCCAAAGCGCCACTCCAACCTGCCCACAAAGCTCCTTTGGTTCCACTGACTTTCACCGTTTGGTGATGTTCAAAGGCTGCTAGCGTTTGCGATACGACGGCATAACTTCCGTTGGCATAGCGAAACATCGCACTAAAGTTATCGTAGAGGTTGGGACGCGATGGATCGCGTGAATTTCCGTATGCATAGAGTTCTACCGGATTCCCACTTCCAGAAAGATACCATCGAGCCAAATCAAAAAAATGGATCGGCTCTTCGAGAACCCAACTTCCAACACGTTCAGCATCGTACCGCCAACCACTGGCCCCAAGTCGATAGGGTTTGCGAAGCAACTCAACGAGTACATATTGTGGTTCACCAATCGTCCCGCGATCAATGATCGTTTTAATGGCTCCCCATTGCGATGAAAGCCTCAGCTCATGTCCAATGGCTAGTTGAACTTTATTACTTTTTGCCGTTTCAAGGATTGCTCGGCAATCGTCAAGATCAATCGCCATCGGCTTTTCAAGCAAAACATGTTTCCCATGCTTCATCGCCTCAATGGCAATTCTTCGATGTGTATTGCTTGGTGTAACGATATCGATTATCTCGAAATCGGCTTTTTCGATCATCTCTTCCGCATTCGAGAAAATTTGAGCATTGGGGAAGCGTTTGGTCGCTTCCTGACGCGAAGCTTCGGAGGGTGCTGCAATCGCGACCAACTGTGCGTTGGGATTCGTGGCAATCGATTGAGCATGACACTGGCCCCATGCTCCAAATCCAGCCAACGCAAATTTAACAGGAGCAACCATGGTGATTTTTTAAAGCGGAAGGACGACCGGAAACAACAAGCAATTCAAGATTGAAATCGCTGAGTAGAAACTTGAGACCGATCATTCTAAGGCTTGACGGGTTGAGTCGCTATCGGCGTGAGGCTGTCGTCAAAGGGGTGATGGGATTGAGAACAAGTCTACCTTGGACTTCGTTGAGTCGGCAGGTCTTGATCTTGGGAAGGACATGCTTGGCAAAAAGATCGCACTCATCGAGGTGTGGATAACCACTTAAAATGAATGCCCGCATCCCCATATCGATGTAGCGATTCAGTTTGCGAAGAACCTGTTCGGGATTACCAACGATCGCACTACCACAGCCACTTCTCGCTAAGCCAATACCAGACCAAAGATGTTCTTCGATATAAAGGTCGTGGCTTTCAGCCCGCAGCGCGTCCTGGCGAAGCACACCCGCGCTCTGGCTGTCCATCGAGCGGTTCTTGATCTCTTGGCCCTTCGTCAGATCAAGCTTCGAGATCAAGCGATCGGCTGCCGATCGAGCTTCGGCTTCGGTCTCACGTACAATAACATGGCTTCGAAAACCGAAATCAATTTTTCGTCCATAAGCAGCAGCTTTTTCTGACATATCCCGCATCGTTTGGAATATTCTGTCTTCCGTCTCAGGCCACATTAAAAATACATCGCAGTGCTTCGCACATAAGTCCTGAGCTGCAGGGGATATCCCACCAAAGTACATGAGCGGTCCGCCGTTCTGTTGATAGGTCTGCACGGGATCCGTCGTCGGAAGGGAGATCTTGTAGAAATCGCCCTGGAACTCATACGAACCTTGAGTTTTCCAGAGGCCTTGCAAGATTTGAATAATCTCGCTGCTTCGACGGTAGCGGACTTCGTTGCTCTCTTTTGTCCCAGGCATGTCCGAAGAAATGATGTTGATGCAAAGCCGCCCCTTGGCAATATGGTCCACGGTTGCGATGGCTCGGGCTAGCATGGGCGGCCAAACCTCTCCCATTCGAAGTGCAACCAGCTGGTTGATCGACTTGGTTTGCGGCGCCATCGCGGCTGCAAAGGTTAGCGCGTCTTGGCCGGCAATCCAGCCAGACGGGAGCAAGATATTTTGATAGCCGAGCTGGTCGGCTTTTCGAACGATATTGCCACAGTGCTCGAAGTTGCTCCGCAGTCGATCATCATGCACCCCAAGGAACTCATAGTCATCACCACAAAGGGCCGAAAACCACGCAACCTCAACCGCCCGCTCCGGCGTCCGCATTAAAACCTGAAATGTCATTTTTCTTACCCAAAAAATCGCATCCAAACACCCTCCCGGTCCGCCTTGGATGCATCGCTCACTTGGGGGGGGTAACATGAATGTAACCTACAGGGTGAATTATTTCAATATCAAAATAAAGTCTCCTGTGAGGGAATTGGAGAGAAAAACAGCTTGTTCGCCTGCAGTAATGGACGCTGTTGGCCCAATGCCATCTACTTTTGTAGCGGAACAGCGCAAGCTGTCCGGTGTATTTCGTATTTTGCTTGGTTGTACGGCCAACCAAGAACCGGGCGGCTCGCGCCGCACCGCTAAAGTAGATGGCATTGGCTGTTGGCCCTCGAGAACGAACCTTGCGTCCATAACAAATTTAAGGCTCGAAAATTAGGGACTTGGATGAACTTGATAAAACTCTTCTTCCGAGGTTCGTCGAGGAGTAATCCATTGTGGTGTCATGGAACCCACGATCATCCCCAAGACGCTTGCCAGTACCCCACCTAGCGGACTCGGAAAGAGTTCGCCGAGGTCGGTGTTGATCGTAAGCGTTAGCCAAACCCCGATGCCGAGAAATATGCTGAAGAGTGCCCCTTGGGTGGTTGCTCGTTTCCAGTAAAGTCCGAACGCCAATGGAACGAAAGCACCGGCGAGCGTGACCTGATACGCGGACGAGACCATATCGTAGATGGAGGTGCCTTGCATCATGATCGCATACGTCAACACGAGAGCCGTAAACGTGAAGATGGAAATTCGCATTGCGAGCAAAAGTTGGCGATCGGTGAGATCTGGAATGATATGGCGAAGGATGTTCTCCACAAAACTGGTCGAGGGTGCCAACAACGTTGCCGACGAGGTGGACTTGATGGCAGAAACGAGCGCTCCAAAGAATAGGACTTGGGCGAAAAACGGCATTTTGGTCAAGATGAGCGTTGGCAAAACGCGCTGTGGATCTGACTCGAGCAATTCATTGGCCTGCTCGGGAATAATTCGGAGTGAGGCGGCGACAATAAACATTGGAACGAAAGCGAAAGCCAAGTAGGCTAAGCCACCGATTACGGCACCATTCCTGGCAGTGGTCGAATCCTTCGCCGACATGACTCGTTGAAAAACATCTTGTTGGGGAATGGAGCCAAACATCATGGTGATGGCAGCGGCAACAAAGAACAGCCAACTATGGAGACTTGGTTCAGGCATTATGGCAAACCAATTTTTTTCGATGGCCAAGGCATAGACTTTGTCGGTTCCCCCAGCCAGATCGGCTGAGACCCAGGCAATATAGGACAATCCGAGAACGAGCACGATCATCTGAATAAAGTCGGTGTAGGCCACCGCAAGCATCCCACCCATGATGACGTAGATCAGGACCAACACCGTCCCGATGATCATTCCGACCGGCATACTGATGGTACCACCAGACAGTATCGAAAAAACCAACCCCAACGCGGTGATCTGGGCCGCGACCCAGCCTAGATAGCTGAGGATAATCAGGACCGAAGTAATGATCTCCACCAAGACTCCGTAGCGATTGCGGTAGAAGTCGCCGATCGTAAGGAGCTTCATACGATACAAAGGTTGTGCAAAAAACAGCCCGACTAGCACAAGACACATCGAGGCGCCAAATGGGTCTTCTATTACTTCTCTCAGACCACCCTTGGTAAACTTGGCCGGTATCCCCATCACGGTTTCTGCACCAAACCAGGTGGCGAAACTCGTCGTTATCACCATATAGAGTGGCAGACTGTGACCGGCCAAGGCAAAATCAGCCGTGTTCTTAATTCGAGAGCCAGCCCATGCGCCAATTAATAACGTGCCAATGAGATAGAGCACGACCAGGACCAAGAGGGCGATATTCATAGCTTCGTTAAGGGGTTCCGGAAGGCGGCTGATTCTGCTTCTTTGCAATTCTCAGGGATAGAATTATGACAGCCGACGTCATCCCAAGGAAGGAGAGGGTGTAAAGTCCAATGTCATACGAATGGGTGGATTCCTTGATATAACCCAATACAGAAGGACCAACAAACCCGCCAAGATTGCCCAAGGAATTGATCAAACCAATACTCCCGGCTGCGGCTGTCGAAGTGAGGAACAGGTTGGGCAAAGTCCAAAAGGCAGGCATGTAAGATTTCATGCCGCCAGCCGCCATCATGAAGCAAGCCATCGTGAGTACAAAATGCCCGTGCGTCCAGGGTGCAAGCGCAAATCCTAAAACTCCTAGGAGGATCGGCAGCGAGGCATGCCAACGCCTTTCCTGATTTCGATCCGAGCTCCAACCGATCAAAAGTTGACCCATGAGCACAATGATCGCCGGTAAAATAGTTAACAAGCCGGCTTGCGACGGAGTGAGCTTATACCAGTCCTTCAAAATGGAAGGGAGAAAGGTTTCGACACCGTAGTTGGCGGCCGTTGTACCAAAATAAGCTAGCGCTAGGAGAAGAACCACCGGGTTCGTCAAAGCCTTTGCCAAGGAAATATGTTTCTTGGCTCCAACCATCTTCTTCTCTTCTTCGAGCGTCGTTTCGAGAGCGTCTTGCTCCTCCGGTGTAAGCCATTTTGCATCCTTCGGGCGGTCCGGAAGAATAAAGGGAACCATCGCACCTAAAACAACGGCGGGGATACCCCACATGATAAAAATCCATTGCCAACCTTGCAGTCCGAGAAGAGGTGGATAGGTCACCTCAACACCATTGAGTGTTACAGTCGTACCAAAGTGCTGTACCGTTTGTGAGATAATCGGCGATAGCATCATCGCAATCGGCGAGGAGATTAGAAACGTTGCTAAAGCTCGGGCACGATCCTGCTTCGGAAACCAATGGGTCATGTAAACGATAACGCCTGGAAAGAAACCCGCTTCCGCTAAGCCCAGTAGAAATCGAATGCCATAGAATTGCATGGGGGTTTTCACGAAGGCGGTCATGGCGGCAATGAAGCCCCAAGTAACCATGATTCGGCAGATCCATTTTCGAGCGCTCCACCGTTCGACGAGGATGGTTCCAGGCACTTCAAGCAGTAAGTATCCCCAAAAGAAGACGCCGATTCCAAAACCGAAAACCTGATCATTAAACGCAGGCAGATCGTCCTTCATCGTTAGCTTCGCAATCCCTACGTTATTGCGGTCGACGTAAGCGATGATGTAACACAGGACCAGAATTGGAAGTAGACGCAAGAATGCTTTACTTCTAGCGCGCGTCAATGCATCGTCGTTCATCGTCGAAAAACTTTGTGGGAGGAGCTATGGTCTGCCTTCTACCTACGAAATGGTAACAACGAATTCATCATTCGCGAGACGAGCGACTGCATTTTGAGATCAATTCTTCCGAAAGCCCGGAGATTTTATCGATGGGTGCCAGATGCTAAGGTAGAAGCAAGCCAGCGACGGCTGCGTTCAGGAGAGTTGCTAAAAACCCGACAAACAAAGCGGTCAGCCCAAGCCTCGCGAGATCGGCGCGTCGTTCGGGGGCTAATGCGCCAATTCCTCCAAGCTGAATTCCAATCGACGAAAAATTGGCAAAGCCCGTTAGCGCATAGACGGCAAGCAACTTGGATCGATCCGACAAACCTGCATAGTCCACATTCTTAGTCAAGGTGACATAGGCCACATGCTCATTGGCTGCGAGTTTGATTCCCAAGAGGCTTCCGACTTGTGGGGTTTCTGCAAGCGGAACGCCAAGCAACATAGCAACAGGCTGAAAAATCGTCCCCAGAATACCTGACAGCGAGAGATCATTCGGAATCCAATCCAGCCAGCGACTGGGAAAACTCATGCTGAGCAAAAGTGGCTTGATACCTGCGATCATGGAATCAAACAACGCGATAAATGCTAGAAAGCCAATGAGCATCGCAGCAACATTTAATGCCAACATCAAGCCGTCCTTGACTCCCGATGCGGCCGCATCAATCGGATTCTCATGCACTCGAGGGACCACGATTTCCGAACTATTGAGCGTCTCTGGCTTTTCTGTTTCCGGGATGACCAGTTTCGCTAAATACAAGCTGCACGGGCAAGCCATGACGCATGTGCACAAAATGGAGACAGGATCGGCACCATAGCTAATGTAAACCGCCATCATGCCACCCGAAATGTGTGCCATACCGCTGGCCATCATGGTCAACAGTTCAGACTGTGTCATCTTTGCGACGAATGGTTTGACGATCAAAGGTGCTTCCGTTTGCCCCATAAAAACGTTGGCCGAAACAGATAGTGTTTCCGCCCCCGATGTCCCCATTAAAAACTGCATGACCCAGGCAAAGGCTTTCACAATCAGTTGCAGCACACCAAAGTAGTAGAGGACGCTAAAGAATGCCGAAACAAAAATGATCGGCGGCAATGCTTTGAAGGCAAAGATGAATCCAGACGGACCATCCACTTTGGAGAGTGATCCAAATACAAATGCCGCCCCGTGATCAGAACAATCGATCAAGACCTTGATACCGTTTCCAATCATTTGAAAAAAGGATTGCACATGCACCGATCGAGTCACGGCAATGGCTAATAAAACTTGAATTGCGATCCCCCATCCAAGTGTTTTCAAGCTTACCGATTTGAGGTCAGCGCTCATGGCAGCCGCCAGGATCAAGAACGTCACGATCCCAATCATGGCCTGTCCTCGAGGTCCAATGGTGGGAGCAAGCAGATAGGCGACGATCGTTAATGCGATGACTAATCCGAATAAAGCAAATCGGATAGGGAGTGGAGTTACGGATCCAAAGCGTTTCGGCGGAACTTTGCCCAGGGCCGTTGCGGCTTGGCTGACTTTTGGCATGACGATGTCCTAATGCGATGTCAAAAAATGGTTCGGGCCCCATTCTAGCAACTCAAAGCCAGCCGATGTGCGTCGCGCAAGACGTCGTTGAAAAAAGCAGATGTTTAGGTCGATCTTCGAAGCCAAAGCTTGAGATCATCCCAAATGGAATAGGCGACTGGGGTCGCGACGAGCGAAATCAAGAGCGATAAAGCTTGACCACCGATAATTACCTTGGCCATACTTGCGCGCGCACTGGCTCCAGGCCCCGTACCCAATGCGATTGGAACCATGGCTGCCATGAGCATCACGGTCGTCATCAGTATCGGTCGAAGACGCGTATGGTTTGCTTCGAGAATAGCTTGAGTTCGATCGGTCATCCCATTGCGACGCAACTCGTTGGTCTTGTCTACCTGAAGAATGCCATTTTTCTTCACAATTCCAATGAGCATGAAGAGGCCAAACATGGCGTAAAGATCCATGGGCGTCTTAAACAAGAGGAGTGAAAGCAAGCCGAATGGAATCGTAATCGGAAGTGCGATCAAAATGCTTATAGGGTGGATCCAGCTTTCGAATTGAGCCGCCAAAATGAGGTACATGAAGGTCGTGCTGAGGGCCAACGCGACCATAAAGTAATAGGCGGTTTCAGCCAGTAAATCCGCTTGCCCTCCGAAGACGCGCTGGTACTCAGGCGGCAAGTTCATTTCGGCAATCACGCGATCTGTATAGTTTACTGCGTCGTTCAGTGAAACTTCATCGGGATGGGCCATCATCGTAACCGTTCGTTGCCGATTCAAGCGATCGATCTGTGTCGGCCCTTGTTGCTCGGATAGTCTTGCAAGGCTCGTCAATTCAACTTGGCCCACCTTGGGCGATGGAATCGATAGTGACTCCAGTTCTCGCTGACTGGCGCGAAAAGG
This sequence comes from Pirellulaceae bacterium, assembly GCA_031411055.1. GTDB lineage: Bacteria > Planctomycetota > Planctomycetia > Pirellulales > Pirellulaceae > JAIYDQ01. The sequence goes on along the minus strand of JANOAI010000489.1, from coordinate 23,608 downwards.
TTTATCGGCTCTCAGCCAGACATCGTACTGTTCAGAATCATCCTTAAAGGTCGAAACAATTTGACCACCCACGAGAATCCGAAGTGTGTTTGCGAGTGTTTGAACCGGAATTCCAAGGTCCATCGCGCGCTCGCGATCGATGTGAACTTGAATTTCGGGCTTTCGCATGGAAAGCGTCGAATCGACATCCACCAATCCGGGAAGCTTTCGAAGCTTGCTCGTCAATGTATCGGCGTACTCTGCGAGTTTCTCGATTTCAGGACCTTGGAGACTGATTTGAAATATGCGGCTATCACCGTTCGCGCCACCACCGATCGCCGACACATCGGATACGGATGTTCTTAGCTCTGGGTAATCCAACAATATTTGCCGTGCATGTCGCATCAATTCAAATTGAGTAAAGGATCGATCTTCGAGCTCACAAAGTCGAAGGTAGATCGAACCACGCGTGACGTCGCCTTGCCCCTTTACACCACCGCTTTCTCCAATCGAAACGAATCGACTGGTGACGCCTGGCAAGTCGGCCATTCGATCTTCAATTTCGGTAATGAGTTTGTTGGTTCGATCGAGTGTGTAACCTTCCGGAGTAATAAAGCCGACTTGAAATTCACTTTGATCGTCACGGGGCACTAAATTCGCCCCCAAGTTCATCGCGATTGGGACGGTTGCCGCGACGACGAGTAGACAAATTGCGACCGTTCCCCAGCGATACTTTAGCGCCCAGCGAAGGCACACACCGTAGACATAGTCAAACCATTGATAGATCCAGCCCGATTTCGATTTGGGCTGACCCAATGTTGCCGGTTCGAGCTTCAGAAATCGCGAACAAAGCATCGGCGTTAAAGTAAACGAAACAAATAAACTCATCAGGATGGCGAAGGCGACTGTTAACCCGAAGCTGCTAAAAAATCGTCCGACCATGCCCCCCATGAACGCGACTGGGACAAAAATCACAACCAAGGAAAGGCTAGTTGCCAAGACGGCGAGGGCAATCTCCTTGGTTCCAAGCTTCGAAGCGGTCATGGCATCCAAACCGTCTTCTTCCATATGTCGAAAGATGTTCTCATGAACGACGACCGCATCGTCAATGACAATCCCGATCGCTAGAACTAATCCCAGCATGGTGATATTGTTCAGTGAGAAATCCATCACTTGCATGAACAAAAACGTTGGCACAATCGAAGTCGGAATAGCGAGTGTCGCGATAACCGTTGTCCGCCAATCTCGGATGAAAAGCAGAATCGTGCCGCCGACGAGGACGGCTGCTAATAACAAATGGAACTTTACCTCGTCCATCGATTTTCGAATGAATCGAGCTTGGTCTTGGATCGTTTCAACCTGAATATCCCGTGGCAACGTTGGCCGGATTCGATTGATTCTCGCTTCGACCGCTTCAGAAATGGCAACAGTGTTGGTGCCAGACTGTTTTTGAACGAAAAGGCTAACCGCATTTTTTCCGTTCATGCGGCTAAGTCCACGCGGTACTTCGAACGTGTCTTCCGCGACACCAATATCGCGAATTCGAATGGAAACGCCGTCTCGGTTTGCAACAATCAGGTCATTGAATCTCTCCGACTTCTCAATTCGCCCCAATGTCCGAAGAATGAGCTCACGCTGCCCTTGGTCGACAATACCGCCTGGTGATTCGACGTTTTGCGACGCTAACGCAATTCGAACCTCCTCAATCGAAACGTTATAAGCACGAAGACGTTCCATATTAATTCGAACGTTGATTGCTCGACTTCGACCACCCGTCAAAAAGACATTGCCAATGCCAGCCACCGTTTGAAGCGGTTCTTGAATCAACCGTCTCGCAATCTCAGTTACTTCTTGAAGGTCTCGATTACCCGAGACGCCAATCGTAATGATCGGCGCGGCGTCGAGATCGAATTTGTTGACAATGGGAACATCCATACCCTCCGGAAGTGACCGAATGATCGACGAAATTTTGTCGCGAGCCTCCTGAGCTCCCACATCCCCGCTTTTATCCAGAACGAACCGAACGATGACGGTGGAAGAACCTTCACGAGTGATCGAGCGAAGTTCGTCGATCCCCGAGATCGTGTTAATCACCTCTTCAAGCGGCTTCGTAACCGTCGACTCCATCTCTTCGACGCTCGCGCCTGGGAGGGCTGCAGAAATAGCGATGACTGGGAAATCGACTTTCGGAAATAAGTCGACGCTCAACTCCAAGTAGGAGACAATGCCAAGCACAACAGGAACGGCGATGAGCACCCAGGTAAAGACTGGCCGCCGAATACAAACGTCCGATAGAGTCATGGTTCTATCGTCTGATTTTTTGGATGCGACGGAGAACTACCCTTCGACGGCGTTTCCTCAGCGCTAGAGCCGTTTTTGATGCGCACGGTGGTACCGTTGGAAAGCATTCTCTGAGCACTCGTCGCAATGTAAACGCCCTCTTGAAGCAAGGGCTCCACAACTTCTACCCAGTCGTCGCTTTGAATACCCAATTGGACTAAATGCTCTATCGCTTTGTCATTTTCGATCGAAAAAATTTTGTTGAGCCCAGCGAAGGAATCGACGGCGATCACAGGGACGGTTGGCACGCTTTCTTCTTTACCAGTAAAAATCCTCGCCTTCACGAAGCCACCCGGCTTGAGTTTCGACGCATGATTCGCGACCAAGACTTCGATGATAAAGGTTCGAGTCGTCGGATCGATGATTGGGCTTACTCGATCGATCACTCCCTGGACGATATCGGCAGCGGAGGAAATTTCAATATCGACTTGCTGACCTTTCCGTACTGACTGACTATGGCGTTCTTGTAACCGCAAATGGATCTTTACACTCTGACCAAGGACCAATCGAAAAAGATTCTCGCCCGGACGAACCATGGTTCCCTCCGAAACCATGCGCTGGGCAACCGAATAGACTTCGTCTTGCGCATTGAGTTTGACACTTGGCGTAGGCGCAAAGATTTTGGTGTCCACGAGTTTTTGCCGATTTGAATTCAGTTCCGCTTCTCGAAGCCCAATGGATGCCAATGCGGACCTCGCTAACAGTCGCTGATTTTCCCATTCCGATTCCGCAACCAGGCTGTCTGACTTGGATTGTTCATAGTCATCCTGAGAAATCGAATTTGATTTCAGGAGTGATTCGAAACGTATGAACTTTGATTTTGCGAGGTCGGCTCGCAGTCGTGAGGTGACGACGAGCGGCATGCGAGAAATATCAACTTCGCTGGCCTTGAGATCGCCAACTCCCCAACGCACACGTTCTGCTTCCAGGCTTTGCTCCGATTGAGCCACCGCAAGTTGATAGTCAGTTGGATCGATTTCCAGTAAGAGGGCCCCCGGCAAGATTCGGTCCGCAAGATCGCTATGAATCTTTACAACACGACCAGTCGTCTTCGCTGCGATCGACAAATCTTCGAACGCAAATACCGACCCCATCGCATCAATCTGGCGGCGAACTTTTCGATAGACGATTTGGTCTACGTTGATCGGAACGGTATCCGCGCTTTGTGCTGCCGAAACCGCGACGAGTGAGATTTTTTCTTGTTCTTGTATTTGTCGCTTTGCAAGCCACCATCCGCTGCCAAGCCCAATCAAGATTCCCAAAGCACATACGAACGCCAACGAAAGTAGCCGTCGCGGCGGAACCGCATTGCCTGCGAAACGCTCGAAGGTCTTCTCGCTTGGACTGCTCAAACCAGGAAGTTTTTTCTTGGCTGATTCAGATTTGCTTTGGGGAGGCAGGGTCGAATGCATTCGATAAAGAACTTATTGTTTCAGACCGTGAGTTCGTTTGAGTAGGTTTACTTATCAAAAGTAATGATAGAAGACTGAGGTAGCGGATAACAAAGCCGGTCAGATTTCATCCCGCAACCTCCTTACATTTTGATTGGACATGATCAATTCGTCGATGGCAGAAATGACCTCGTACTGGATACTGACCGTAAATTGCCAAACTCTTTTCACGCCGAAAATCTGAATTGGGCAATATCAGGATCACTTAGCTTGCATCGAGCGTTGATTCTTGGGCCAACCTGAATAGCTGGACAGCGCCACTTTTCGCTGGAGTCCAGGCTTTAGCCGCATTTTCGTGTTCGGTGGAGAATGCGCCTTAAGAGACGGTCCGGCTTAGAACGATTGAATTTACTGGGTATTGGTAACCTCTCCCACGAAGACGTGGGCGAGGTAACGCGTAAGCCGGACCGACTCTAAAGGCTGTACTCCAGCGTGGTAGCAGGCGATTTTCGATTCCAAAGTGGCGCTGTCCTGCTAGCTTCTGCCTGCAAATGCGACGGTACCGATTATGACGGCGGTTCGACGAAAAATTGCCGGGATTTCCTCGGTTTTCTTCATTCAAGGCAACGATCCCGCCAGAAGAAGGCTAGGAATTGAGGTATGAACGACAGCCATCAAGATGAAGTCCAGCCAATCTGGAAAGCCGGAAAACACTGCGTCGAGCTTGATGGCGTTCGCGGGCTAGCAATTTTGCTCGTTACTCTTTACCGATTTTCGAAAGAGCTCGATCCGACCTATTGGCCGTCCTGGTTAACCATTGCAGGCTTCCGTGTGGGTGAACGGGGAGTCGATTTATTCTTCGTCCTCTCGGGTTTTCTGATCACGTCTATTCTTCTTCAATCGAAAAATAGTCCACACTACTTTCAACATTTTTTCATTCGACGCTCGCTGAGGATTTTCCCACTTTACTTCTTAGCTCTGTTCATCTTCCTTTGGATTGTCCCGACGCTGTGGCCAACTGTTGAGATGTTCCAAAAGCCGGTTGATAAGCAGTTCTATCTGTGGATCTATCTCTCGAATTTTAAAATGGCATTGGAGAATGCCTGGTGCTTCGGACCGCTCGACCATTTTTGGTCGCTGGCCGTTGAGGAGCATTTCTACTTTATATGGCCCGTTGTAATTTACTTTGCATCGACGCGCAGAGCGTTGATGATATCGATTGCCACGATCGTACTTATCGGTGCCGGTCGGATTGCGTGCTCGAGCATTGACAGTTTGTCCGTAGCGGTCGAAGTTCTTTCGGTGTTCCGATTTGATGCACTTTGCTTAGGAACGTCGATCGCTTTATTGCGATCTCAGGCTCCATCGGCCAAGAAGCCTATGGGTTGGCTGTGGCTAGCGATTGTCCCGACTGCCGTACTATGCGTGGCTTCAGCCATGCTTGATAAGCGGTTACTTACATTGCCGCATACGCTTTGCCCGATCGTGTGGGCGGCTTTGCTCTGGCAACTGCTTTGTTCAAAACCGACCGCCCGAATCGCCAGCTTTTTTCGTAGTCCAAGTCTGCGTTGGTTGGGCAAGTACAGCTACGCCATGTACGTTTTTCAACTCCCGCTTATCGTCTTAGTCGCACCGTTGATCAACGTTCAAGCACTGACAGAACTGGTTCGAGAACCGACCCTCGCTGGCTTTCTCTACATAAACACGATGTTTGGAATAACATGCATTCTGGCTTGGATCAGTTTCCATGCTTTCGAAAAGCACTTTCTCAAGTTAAAACCGACGTCGGTGCAAACCGCCAAGCGCCCCATCGAATCCATCTCGGTCGGAGAATCCGTTTCGAGCTGGAACGCACAAGCTCGATAAATCGACCGTCAGTTGCCTGCCGACTGCAAACTGTTTGCAAAAAAGCGCTTCGCCAAAGCATTCTGACCTCTGTCGTATGCTCATGATTCCGGCTTTTCATTTTCATTCGATTCGTTCGTGAGCCAACTCAAGTCTTCCGTCGACGGTTGTGCTTGTGCCGAGGAAGCGTGTTTTCGAATGCGACGTGATCGAGACGCGTTGAAAAACATAAATACGCTGACAATCAGCATGGCTCCTACACCAAGCAGTGCCAGCGATCGAACGGTGTCCATGGAATCGAAAGCAACGATGGGAGAGTCGATGGGCTCAAATCGTCCGATAAAAAGTGGAGCCACGAGCGGCCGGTCGCCAGGCTTTGCCAGGGCTGGTTGATAAGCCTGCAACTTGAAGAAGTACCCAACAAACTGGACTCGGTGTTGCACATGCTCACCGACGGAAATCCCGGCTGGCAAGTTGGGAGTAACGAAAACATACAACCAGGCCTTGCTTTGGTTCGACCAACCCCAAACTTCATAAAGATCCTTGACATTGGCTGCATTGCCTTCTTGGGCAGCGTACTTCTGTACGCTGCGAACATTTAAGGACATCGATGCAAGTGCGCCGCGATTTTTTTCCGTATGTCGATAAAAGTCGTTAAAGACAAAGTCATCACGCGCGTCTTCATTCAGCGATTTGAATGTCGCTTGACCAACCATGCTCATAAGACGCCAATAAGCCGGCATTTCTCGCTGTTGAATTTCAAAGGTGTTATCTTGAACAAGCGACATTAATTCGGCCAGCTGTTCATCCACCTGGACGTCCAACTTCTCCTGGTTCTGGGGCACATTGGGAGTTTCAATCGAAGAATTGTCGCCGTCGGTCGATTTTATATCCGTCCTGACCGCTTGATCGTTATCGATCGCGACTGGATTGAGCGTGGTAGTGATGGGCGTGGATATTCTCGACCGTTGATAGAAAACGAAGAACGACGCGAGCAAAAGCAAGACAAGTCCATTCAATGGGATCCCGTATGACTTCATTCAAATTTCCCGCAACGAGCCTTGAATCGACTAAGTAAGTTTTTAAAAAAGTGTAACGGGCACGATCCGCGTGCCGTCTGCTCGACGAATTGATAAAAAAGATTTTTCCGCTTTCGGCTACGGCATACGTAATGTGCTTGCTACTTTGTTCTTTCTTCATCGAAGAAAAGATCGTAACAAGAGTAATATGACATCAAGCTGCAAAAGCGGCTGACAGACGATCATTTTGGCGATCTACTTGATTGTCGAGATCGATATCTTCTTCATTCCATCGCCCGAAGGTAGTGGTTGTTGAGCACAGATATCGACAACTTTCATTAAGTTCTCGTATTTGAGCGACTCTGAGACGGTAATACGAACTCCATCGCAACCCGGCATCCCAACAATACTGGAGATCATTGTTGCTACCGACCGAAAGAAGCCTTCCTTGGACGGGTCTGAAAAGACGTTGGCACCAACTTCAACCCGATCAATCCCGCCATTCGGATCGGCGACTACCTTGACATCCAGTGGGAAATCAAAGCTTTCCGAAGCCTCCTCCTCTTTGAGATCAACGTTCACGGAAGAGCCTTGCGTCACCACCTTTTCTTTGGGCATACGCATCGAAACTTGGGCTTCAATCTCCGATGGCTTAAAGGTCAAAACAAAGAACGCCAAAAGCTGAAATGCCATGTCAAGCATGGCCGTCATGTTCAGCTCGACATTTTCGTCCCCTCGAATTTTTCGTCGCCGTCTACTTCTTCTTGATCGTGGCATAGAGATAACTTTATGACTTCCCAGTTGCACGAATGATCACAAAATCGAACTTATCGAAACCATTGGACCGACATGAATCAACGACTTTCATGAGCGATTTTACTTGCACGGTACGGTCAGCGCGAATCACTACTGTCACCGGTAAGGGACCGCCAAGCTCAGTCCCATGCTGCGACGCTACCGACTTTGCTTCGAGTTGGATGAAAAGGTCTGGGTTGACGTGAACCTGACCTCGAACTGCCAACTCACCGTTCGCTCGAACATTGAGCACGAGAAACTCTCGATGCTGTGGATCTTCTTCGACCGGTTGCGCCGAACCAACGACCGGCAAATTGAGGTCGAGGTCAACTTCGGTGGCCTTAAAATTAATCACCAACATGAAGAAGGTGATAAGTTGAAAAACCATATCGAGGATTGGTACCAAGTTGGGTTCGCAACGTTCGTTCGAAGCAACGGAACCTGACATTTTAGTCTATCTCTCCAGGGATATGTTTGCCAAGTTCGTTCACGTGCCGGGCATTTCAGTCTCAGATTGCGTTTTGCCTTTAAGCAGGCGCGACACGGCTCGAAGTTGATCGTCTGCTATCATCGTGGTGTCGATCGATATCGTTGAAATTCGATTGCGGAATAGCGAGTAGAGAAAGATAGCGGGAACCGACAAGGCGACCCCTTCGAACGTTAGTACCAACGCCTCGGAAATCCCTTCTGCGACTTTGGCAGCATCTAACGCTACGCCCGAAATGGCGATCACACTGAAGCTAGAAATCATTCCTTTAAGTGTTCCTAGCAAACCGATCATCGGTCCTAGTGTTCCGAGAACGGCGAGGATGCTAATGCTCTTTTCCATCTGCCCAGTAAGCGACTCGGCCTTTCGTTCGAGCTTTTCGCGAGCTTCGTCGAATCCATACTTGAGCTCCAAGACACCGGTAAGGAGGATTTGCGAAAAATAACTGTCGTCGCCTTTAAGCAATGCGACAAGCTCTCGAGGATTCCTTGCTTCGATAAGCTTCTCGCAGCCTGCGATGATGTCGGGCGGCGCTGCGACGAATGGGCGGAGTTGCATAAAGCTGCGGATCGCCACCGCTCCGAAATAGACCGATAACATGAAAATGAATGCACCGATGAGCCCAGAAACATGAATAATCCAACTTAGAAAGCTGACGGATTTTGGACTCTTGCCATCCGCATTCGCCGCTTCTTGAGCCATCGTGAAATCGATGTCGAACACTGCCGCAAAAAGGAGAACAATTCCCAACATTAGAAGGAGGCGAGTGGCATTTTGAATGCGGAATCGGGATGACAACGCAGCAATCGATGAGATTATTGTCACAAGACCTCCGAAGGTGCTCGACGAAAGAGAGGGACGGGACGCTAGCGGTTTCATACCATTGATTAGGCTAAAAATAAAGATACTGAAATCCGGCGGTTCGAATTCACCGTACGTCGGTGCTAAGTAAAATCCTCAAGAGTGAAACGAGCGAAGGTCGTCGTACCGCATCGGCAGGCTGCCATTTTTCACAAGGGACAGGATGCTTCTGCAGCGATCGACCGGCCCGACCAACTTCCGTATCGTACCGTCAATATTTCTCTCGTTGTACGAGCTTGTGCTTTCAAGCTATCGAATAATCATGAACGACGGCTGATCGCTTTGGCACCAAAAGAAGTTCGAACGACTCGCCTGACGATTTGCGTCACCGTTTTCAGTTGAACTGAAAGGGGAAATCGAGAACGTCGATGAACGAAAACGTCTTGAAGCATATCGGTGAATTGCTAAGACGCTTCACCAATTGTCTGAGAAATCCGCAGCTGGGAGCTTACTCCTCATCTGCAAACACTAACCCGCTCTTTTTATTCTGGGTAGAGCAATGACCTCGTTCACTTCGAGCTTTGCCTCCCGATAACTAACAAATCGGTCCAGACGTGGGTTCCAGAGATTCGCTCGAAAACAAGCCACGATGTCGCTCGGGCGGAGCGACGTGGAGGCAGGTTTTTGAACTTCGACAAGATTATCCATGGCTTCGGGGAGGCGGTAGAACGGAATCTTCGCGTTCAAATGATGGATATGGTGATAGCCGATGTTCCCGGTGAACCAATTCATTACGCGATTCGTCTTGAGATAGCTTGACGAACGAAGGGCAGCGGAAGCGTGAGTCCAGTCTTCGCGTGCATTGAGCCGGCAGCCTGGGAAGTTATGTTGGGCATAAAACAGATAGGCGCCCAATGAACAAGCAACGAGAAGCGGTACGATCAGACATAAGACGAGTTTGTCGAGACCCAAACTGAGCAAGCCTGCGGCAATCAGAACGTGGAGAGCAAGGGCCAGTCCAGCATCTTTGTGGAGTCTTGGATTGATCCACAAAGCACGGATGCACATCCCGCCCATGAAGATCGTTAGGTAGCCAAACGCAATGGTGAGCGGGTGCCGCGACATCCGATACATGAATCGTTCCATCAACGTGGCTTGCGAGAATTGCTCGCAGGTCAAGGTTGGGAAAGACCCGATCGAGCTGGCCATGTCCTTGGAGTTGTGCTTGTGATGATGGTCATGCGAACGATTCCAAACGCTCGGCGGACTCAGAACGAATAGTCCGTAAACGTTCATAATCGCTGCAGCAATAAGCGAATCCGCAAGGATCGCCCGATGCTGATAGTCGTGATAAATGATGAACATTCGGATCACGATCAAACCATTCAAGAGGCTGAAGGCCGCACGTAATGCTAGCGGAAGTTCGGAGAAACACGCGCCGAGCGTCACGGCATAGGCGGCCAAAGTTGAAATCAGCGACCACCAGCTGTGGAACGGAACTTCCGAAGCAAATTGTCTTGTTGCTATCAACAACTCTTTTTCGGATCGCATCCTAATTGATTCCAGAGCGTCTAATGCTGGCACGGAATTCCTCGAATGCAAACATCCGAACATCAGAACTTCCGGCTTTCCTAGACTTAGTGAGAGAGTCGGGGAATCGACGTCCAACCGCAACCCCAAAGCGGAGTGCTTTACCAAAATACGGAATAATTCATCGAGTTTTGACACGGCGTTTACATTGCCAATCTTGGATGCAGAATTTTGCTAGCCGAGTTGCTGCCCTTGCTGCTTACCGCGGATCTTTGCTATGACCCAGCGAGTGCATTTTCAGGCACGCGTGCAAGAATTGACCTTTCCGTGTCGTTCCACTTCGTTCGGAAGTGCGGGGACCCGCGAACTGTAGATGATTTGCAATGGGAATCGGGTTTAATCAAGTAATCGTTCAGGCGTGATCAACCTCGCGTAGTTGGAATTCGAGTGTTCGAGCAAGCTCTTCTCAATAAGCCCTCATTTTCACGTTGGTCGTTTACGATTTGCGTTGTGTTGCTGGTTGCCGCTGGCTGCAATCGATCGAACCCTTATCTCGCGACCCAGCCCGCCGCAATTGTTCCATCCGTTCCCTCAGGATCGGGATCCTTGATGCCTGGCTGGTTTGGTGGGACAACGTCAAGCTCTGTTAGCCCCTCTTTTGACCAGCAGACCTCGGCGAGAGAAACCGATTTAAGTCGCCGTCTTCAAATGCTCGACGAAAACAATCGCCAACTACAAACGCAATTGGCTCAGACGCAGCAGCAAGCCCAGCTTGCGGCCGACGAGCGAGCTTTGCTTCGTCGCCAATTGCAGGATGCGGCTCAACAGCTTCAGAATACGAAAATGGCGAACGCCCAAACAACGAACCAGTTGCAAGGGCTGTCGGACCAATACCGCGGGTTGCAGGAATCGACGCAACTTCGCGGTGGAGCCCGTCTCACGGCGAACAGCAGTTTGCGAGGTCGAACCGAAAGCTTATCTCAGCTTGGTTTTCCCGTCTTTCAGGAAGCGGACATGATTCGTATGCGAATTCCTGCCGATCAGATATTCCAACCAAACACCGCGACACTCACTGCCAGTGCATCCGAAATCCTCGATCGTACTGCCGATGTCCTTCGCAAAGAGTTTGCTCGGCAAAGGGTCGCCATTGAAGGTCATACCGATGCTGGGCCATTCTATGGAGGTAGTTATTCGACTGCTCAACAACTCGCATCGGCTCAGTCGACAGCCGTCGTCGAGCATTTGCAACGCCGCAATCAGATTCCTTCCGCCCAACTTTTTTCTCTGGCTCATGGCACGAACCATGCAATTGCGGATAATCAGACCCCGACCGGACGATCTCAGAATCGTCGCATCGAAATCGTGATTTACCCAGATACTTTCTGATGTGAAACGAATTGACGCTGCTTCCGGTTGAAGTGATCGCGGCGTTTTTCTTGCCAGTTCGAATGCCTTTACCGATCGGCTTTCGGAGTGGCATAGCAAGGAAAATTTTTCGCCGGTGCCGTTCCTGTCTTTACTTCTGAACTTTTGAAAGCACATCATGTCTGAACTACGACCCGTCAAAATACAACGGCACTTTACCAATCAGTCGGCAGGGAGTGTGCTGTATCAATGTGGCAATACGATCGTGTTATGCACCGCTTCGCTCGAGAACAAAGTTCCTGATTGGATGGTCGGAAAGGGTCGGGGTTGGATTACGGCTGAGTACAACATGCTGCCGCATAGTACGCGTCCTCGTAAAGGGCGCGAGCGAGCTGGGAAAGTCGACGGACGAACGACAGAAATACAGCGATTGATTGGGCGATCGCTTCGCGCAACGGCCAACCTTCAGCTACTAGGCGAACGTTCACTCACGATCGATTGCGACGTTCTTCAAGCCGATGGCGGCACACGGACGGCCAGTATTACCGGCGGCTTTATTGCTCTCATCGACGCTTTGCATTCCGAATTTGGTTCGGTGGAGCGATCTCTCTATCCGTTAAGCGACAGTGTTGCTGCGTTGAGTGTCGGTATTGTTGATAATCAACCGGTCATGGATCTTGACTATGAGAAAGACTCGGCCGCTGATGTCGACATGAACATTGTCATGACCGGTGCTGGGCGTTTCATCGAGCTCCAAGGTACTGGCGAGGAAGCGACGTTTGACGATCAACAATTAGCCGCGATGCTCACCCTTGGCAAAATGGGGATAACCGAGCTCAGAAATATTCAGAAAACCGCCCTCGGCGAGTGTTGGCCGTTTTAGAGACGATCGCGGCGACAATAGGCTCTGTTTCTAAACTTGGGTGCCACATTTTTAACGCGATGCGCAAGCAAGCGGTTCTTGGGTTTGGTCGTTAACCACCGACCGCTTGCTTGCGCTTCGCGTTAGTTTAGAAACAGAGCCTGGCGTTGCATTCCAGACGAGACACGGAAATCAATCGCGTGTCGGAAGCAAGAATCATGACGGGGTCTAGTGCCCGACCCGTCCAAGAATAACTGCCAGAACGGTTTTCACCATCAGCCGCACATCTTGGGTGAAGCTTCGCTTGGCGAGATATTGAAGATCGAGCCTCATCCAGTCGTCGAAACCTTCAACACGACTTTTCATGATTTGCCAAAAACAAGTGATCCCGGGTCTTGTATCCAAGCGTCGACGATGCCAAGGTTCGCAATTTGCATCTTCATCGCACGGCAGTGGACGAGGACCAACGATTGCCATGTCGCCCTTGAGAACGTTCCACAACTGCGGAAGTTCATCAAGTCCGGTTGCGCGAAGGAATTTCCCAACAGGAGTTACTCGAGGGTCATACTTCATTTTAAAAGCTGGCCCGTCCCGTTCGTTCATCTTTTGAAGCTTGGCTTTGAGTTCTTCGGCATCCACAACCATTGTGCGAAGCTTGAGAATCTTAAACGGGCGGCTGAATTGACCCGTCCGCCACTGGGTGAAGAAGATAGGGCCATTGGAAGTGAGACGGATTGCAATCGCTGCCATGCCTAAAATAGGCAAGGCGCACAGGAGTCCAATTGAAGCAAGAAGAATGTCGGACATGCGCTTCCATGTCGGATAGGCTGGCGCGATTAATTGGCTGGCATCGCCATCCTTTCCGTGTTTGCTGTCCAGGTAACTGGACCTCGTAAACGCCGTTTCGCGTGACGAGCTTCCCACGATGGATCGATAAGAGTCTGGTGAAAGTATCTCATCAATCGCAGTGTCACTATTGTCGATCGTAGATTCTTCGTCGTCATCCGTTGGAGTATACGGGTAGACGTAAATTTGATGTGATGCAAAACGGATCGCTTCTTGTTCCGCAAGATCGACCAATGACTTGAGTACAACTCTTGCACCAACCCCATGCGTATGAGGGAGTAAAATGCCAATATCCCCGTTTTCTCGCTGCCCACGCTCATCTGTAATGCGAAGGCGTGATTGTAGGATTGACGCCAGTTGCGCAATGAGAGTCCGTCGCACCATTGAGGACTTCGCGTCAACACGGAGAACAATGATCGAAAAAGTGACCCGATGACGGTCTGCACGCATCCGCTCTTTGGCGATTGCAAGGTCGAGTTGACCTGGAGTTAGCAAACCAAGGCCAAGATCGACTTTGGAAAGCTTAGGTCCGGTCAAAATACTGCCAGAGGATGTCATGAAGCAAATCGTAATCGACAAAACAAGGGGGAAATCAAGTTGTAGCTCGACGATTGAGCCAATCGATAAGCTTGCGCCGCTCCAAACTTTTCGGTCGAATCGACTTGCCTAGGATAACCGAGTTAGCAAGCAAAAAAAAGCATTTCCTGAGAATGCCCCCCGAAAGAGCAAAGTTTTTCGGGGGCTCCTGGAATTAGCGATTTGCCATTGAACTCGGCGCGAACCGATTGCCGAAGATCGCTCTATCATAGTCGTCATTTTCCCGGAAGAAAGTCCTTTTATGCACGCTTTTGTGGTCTTTGCCTACCAAAAAGGCGATCGTTTTTTTACCAAAAGGGCCTTTTGAAACCCGACAGCCAGTTGGTGCGGCGGTGTGTCAACGGACCCACGGGGACATAGAATAGGATTAGGCCGTCCGGTTGGTCGTGTGCTCAGCCCAAATACGTATTCCTAGCGTCGTTCCGTTTTCACCTAACCCGAGGCTTCGTTTGCAAACATGCCAATGGAAAATTTTTCTCGCCATCAACAGAAAATCATCAAAAGTTATTACGACAATCGAGAATCGATTGCAATCCAGCGCGTCCAGGAGCTGGTGACGGAGCTCTATTTGGCAGAAGGAAAAAAGCGTGAAAAGGTCTGGGATCAGCTAGCTGGACACCTTCAGAAAATGGGAACGCCGCCAGATCGAATTGCTCATTTGCGAGCCGAAGACAAGCCTGAGCTCGTAGCGAAGCTAATTCAAGAAAAGATTTGAAATCGGACTGTGCTCCTCGGTTCGACGCAGGTAGCCATACGATTCGATGGTTTGCGTAGCGAGTCGATTCGCTTCGTTCTGTTGTTGCTCTTGTTCTGGCACCGTCTATTCCGGGAGTTTTGCTAGGAAGAACCTCGGCCGCTCCCCTTCCGAAAACGATCAATTCTCACTAACTTAACCACTTCATCTCGTGCAGGAAAATGAAAAAAATTAACTGCCATGGCACGGACGGATTGACCGATAAATGACTTCTTACAATTTAACCCACCTAAAACAGCTCGAAGCGGAGAGCATTCACGTTATTCGCGAAGTGGCAGCCGAGTTCAAAAAGCCGGTCATGCTCTACTCGGTCGGAAAAGATTCGGCCGTCATGACGCACTTGGCTCTTAAAGCCTTTTATCCAGGGCGTCCACCCTTTCCATTTCTTCACGTCGACACGACTTGGAAATTCCGCGAGATGATCGAGTTTCGCGACAAGTATGTTCGCCAAGAGCTCGGAATCGAACTTATCGTGAACATCAATCACGAAGGTTTGAAGCTCGGTATCGACCCAGCTGAGAACAGCGAAAAACATACCGAGGTCATGAAGACCGAATCACTCAAGACTTCCCTCACCCACTATGGCTTTGATGCCGCGTTCGGAGGTGCTCGACGCGATGAAGAAAAGTCCCGAGCCAAGGAACGAGTCTTCTCCTTTCGCGATAAGTTCCACCGTTGGGACCCCAAAAATCAACGGCCCGAACTCTGGAGCCTTTACAATACGAAGGTCGACCCAGGCGAAAGTATCCGGGTGTTCCCGCTTTCCAACTGGACCGAGCTTGATGTTTGGCAGTACATCTATCTTGAGAATATTCCTCTGCCAGATCTCTATTTTGCAAAGGTCCGTCCGGTCGTATTTCGCAACGGGACCTGGATCATGGTCAACGACGACCGCCTCAAGTTAAAGCCAGGCGAACAAATTGAGCACAAGATGGTTCGATTCCGCACGTTGGGGTGCTATCCGCTTACGGGTGGTGTTGAATCGAATGCAACCACGCTCCCGGAGATCATCCAAGAGATGCTCTTGACGACCACATCCGAGCGTCAAGGACGCATGATCGATAAAGATGCTGGTGGAGCTGGAATGGAAGAAAAGAAGAAGCAAGGATACTTCTAAATCATGTCACACAAAAGCGATCTCATCTCTCAAGACATTCTTGCTTATCTCAAGCAGCACGAACAAAAGGAACTTCTACGTTTCATTACTTGCGGAAGCGTCGATGATGGCAAGAGCACGCTGATTGGGCGACTCCTGTACGACTCGAAAATGCTCTACGAAGATCAGTTAGCGCAGCTTGAATCGGAAAGCAAAATTCACGGTACAACGGGCGGTGGTTTCGATCCCGCTTTGGTCACAGACGGTTTGAAAGCTGAACGCGAGCAAGGAATTACGATCGATGTCGCCTATCGCTATTTTTCGACTGCGAAGCGTAAATTCATCATCGCCGATACGCCTGGGCATGAGCAATACACGCGAAATATGGCAACCGGTGCATCGACCGCCGACTTGGCTATTATTCTGATCGATGCCCGCCACGGCGTTTTGACGCAAACCAAGCGTCACAGTTTCATCGTTTCTTTGTTAGGTATTCGGCATATCGTCGTCACCGTCAACAAGATGGACTTGAAAGGGTTCAGCGAAGAGCGTTTTGAAGAGATTTGCAACGACTATCGCAACTTTGCTTCGCGGCTCGATTTGCCGGATGTTCACTTTATTCCGATCTCCGCTCTCAACGGCGACAACGTGGTGGATCCAAGTCCGAACATGCCTTGGTATCGAGGCAGCACGTTAATGAATTTTATCGAAACGGTTTATATCGGCTCCGATAAAAATCTCGAAGATTTCCGCTTCCCAGTGCAATTCGTTAGCCGACCCAATCTCGACTTCCGCGGTTTTTGTGGAACCATTGCCTCGGGCATCATTCGTCGCGGTGACGAGATCATGGTTTTACCAGCCAAGCGATTGTCCAAAATTAAACGGATCGTGACTCAAGACGGCGATCTCGAAGAGGCATTCTGCCCGCAGGCTGTAACGGTCGTGCTGGAAGACGAAGTCGATTGCAGTCGAGGCGACATGATTGTCCGTCCAGGCAACGTGCCCAAGATCGGTCAACAGTTCGATGCGACGATCGTTTGGATGGCAACGGAAGCTTTGATTCCAGGTAAGACATACATCTTTAAACAAACGACGTTAAGTACGATCGGTCAGATTGATTCGTTGCGCTATCGCGTGGATGTCAACTCTTTGCATCGTTCGCCAGCTCCCGATCTTCGACTGAACGAGATTGGCCGTTGCTCGATCACGGTGAATCAACCTTTGTTCTTCGACTCCTATCGACGGAACAAGACTACCGGCTCGTTCATCATCATCGATCGGGTTTCGAATATTACGGTCGGTGCCGGGATGATCACGGACCGCGATACCGCCAAGGGGACCAAGGTTGCAGCTTGGGAGCAAATTGAAACCTCAGAAGCAACGGATTCAACGAAGGTTCAGGCCGTGAGCGAGCAAGAGCGATCTGCCCGTTACGGACAAAAGCCAGCCACCGTGCTTCTGACAGGGCTGACTGGGACCGGTAAGACAACCATCGCACGAGCGGTCGAACGTCGACTGTTTGAAGAGGGACGAGCCGTGGCCGTGATTGATGGTGAGCTAGTTCGGAAGGGGATAAACGTTGACTTGGGATACACCGTTGAGGACCGAAGTGAAAACTTGCGTCGATCGGCTCACCTTGCCAAGTTGCTTAACGATCAAGGGCTGATCTGCTTGGCTGCGTTTGTCGCGCCGAGCGAAGCGGTTCGTTTGCGTGTAGGCGAAGTCGTTGGGCGTGAAAAATACGCTGTCGTCCACCTAACTGCCGATCTCGATACGCGGCGTCAAAGGGACAATAAAGGCTTTTATGAAGCGGCCGAAGCGGGTCGCCTCCCCGATTTCGCCAATGTTCTTGCCAACTACGAATCTCCCGAATCCCCCGATCTTGTTCTCGATACGGGGTCGGAATCTTTATCCGATTGTGTCGATAAAATCGTTGAACTGCTACGTAGCAAGGGATTTTTGACCCGCTAGTTTCGGCATGAAAACTGCATTCCAGGAAAGTTGTCGAACCGACGGTCGAATTGACATGTCCCCGTACCATCTTACAATTCCTCGTCGGATCGTAGACTTCAATTAACTTTTGTATAGAAACTGAGAAGCATTATGGGCCACGCCGCTGAATTCACGGACGCAGCATTCGACAGCGATGTCTTGCAATCGTCGCAACCTGTGCTCGTCGACTTTTGGGCACCCTGGTGCGGACCTTGCCGACAGATTGCACCACTCATCGATGAATTGGCCGTGCAGTTCAACGGCAAGGTCAAAGTTGGGAAAGTCAACGTCGATGACAATCCGGAGACAGCTCAAAAGTACGACATTATGAACATTCCGACGCTGCTCCTTTTCAAAAATGGACAGGTCGCTGAAAGATTCGTTGGCGTGCCACCACGGACCAAGCTCGAAGCGGCACTGCAGTCCGCTTAAGACAGTGTGCCGCGACGCTCCGCCGTCGCGACAATCGCGGAAGCAGAGCGCCGTGGCACACTTGACTGCAACACCCGTTCTTGATTTGGACGCTCCAAGCATCCGTTGACACAAAAATAATCGTGGGTTCTTGAGCCTGAGGCGCTAGCCGATCCTATCATGGAATCGGATAGCTTCAGGCTCAATAGGACGAACCTTCAACCCTAGTTTATCTCTGGGGCAGAGCACTAGAACGCTCGCCCCTCCATCGGATTCAATGAAGCATGAATCGCGCATCTACTTGGCAGCTTCGAACTCGATCCATTCCATTGGGTCTTCGTCCCAAGATCATGGGAATTCTCAATATAACGCCCGACAGCTTTTCTGATGGCGGGCGTTTCTTTTCGATCCAATCCGCCGTCGATCAGGCCTTGCGAATGGTCGATGACGGGGCCGACATTATCGACATCGGTGGGGAAAGCACGAGACCATACTCGGAATCGGTCGACGCCGACGAAGAGCTTCGACGCGTAATCCCGGTGTTGGAAGGGATCCAATCGAAGATCAAGATTCCAATCTCGATCGATACGATGAAGTCCAAAGTTGCCAAAGAAGCGATCGATCGCGGCGTAGAAATCATTAATGATGTCAGTGGCCTCGAGGCGGATCCGCAGATGCTATCTTTGGCCGTAGAGTCGAAAGCTGGCATCTGTGCGATGCATATGCAAGGGACGCCTCAAACCATGCAGGACAATCCCCAATACGACAACGTCGTCGATGAAATCGCAGACTATCTTGGTTGTCGATTGGAACAGCTTCTTGCCGCCGGTGTTGAAAAGGACCGAATTTGCCTTGATCCAGGTATCGGATTCGGAAAAACACATGAGCACAATCTGGCTCTCTTGAAGTCCGCCGCCGTTTTTCATCAACTCGGATGCCCATTGCTCGTTGGTCATTCGCGAAAAGGTTTCATCGCAAAAGTCCTCAACGATAAATCGGCCGATCGGACGTTTGCGACGCTTGGGGTATCCTTGGCGTTGGCGCAACGCGGAATTCAAATCCTTCGCGTGCACGATGTTCGAGCAACGCACCAAGCTTTGCTCCTATTCGAAGCGGCTGGCGGATTTGAGCCTTCAGTTCAGACGAAATAGCGTTATCATAAGACTTTCTCGGACGTGTACTGCAGCAGCGTGAACACGCGTTCATGTCAGCATGGAGAAGGTAAATGACTAAGCATATTTTCGTGACCGGCGGGGTAGTCAGTTCGATTGGTAAAGGGTTGACCAGCGCCTCAATCGGAATGCTTCTTGAAGCTCGCGGACTTCGTGTTCGAATGCAGAAGCTTGACCCGTACATTAATGTCGATCCGGGGACGATGAGCCCCTATCAGCACGGCGAGGTTTACGTGCTCGACGATGGTAGCGAGACCGATCTCGATCTTGGGCACTATGAACGATTTACTACCGGACTCTTGAATCGTGACTCGAACTATACAACCGGACAAATTTATTTGTCGGTCATCGAGAAGGAGCGACGCGGCCAGTTCTTGGGTAAAACCGTTCAAGTGATCCCGCATATCACGAACGAAATCAAAGAAGCCATTCACAAGATGAACGATGGTCAGACCGATATCGTTATCACCGAAATTGGTGGTACTGTCGGTGACATTGAAAGCCTCCCCTTTCTGGAAGCCATTCGACAATTTCCGCAAGACGTTGGCCGCGAGAATTGTCTCTTTATCCATCTCACGCTGGTTCCCTATCTGAAAGCAGCGGCCGAGCTGAAGACAAAGCCAACTCAGCATTCGGTTGGCCAGCTTCGCCAAATCGGCATTCAGCCCGATATCTTGATCTGTCGCTGCGAGCAAAGCATCTCGACCGAAGAACAAGAAAAAATTGCTCTCTTTTGTAACGTTCCTCGCGAAGCCGTGATTGAAGAAAAGGATAAAGACTTCTCAATCTATGAAGTTCCACTTAGCCTGAGAGATAAGCGACTAGACGAGCAAATTGTCAAGCGATTCGGTTTAAACTCCGCCCCGCCGAAGCTCGACGCTTGGGACAAAATCATTCATGCTTTAAGAACACCTGAGCATGAAATCAGCATTGCTGTTGTTGGAAAGTATGCGGAACATAAAGACGCTTATAAGTCGATTTACGAGTCGATTGATCACGCAGGTATTCAACATCGGGCTCAGATCAGGGTCGGGCGTATTCAGAGCAGCGACATCGAAGAGGAAGGTCCTGAGCGACTCCTGTCGGGCTATGACGGAATTCTCGTACCAGGCGGCTTCGGCGAGCGCGGCATCGAAGGCAAGGTACAAGCCATACGCTTTGCTCGCGAACGTGAAATTCCATTTTTCGGTATCTGTCTTGGCATGCAGACCGCAGTTATCGAGTTTGGACGCAATGTTGTCGGTCTCGAAAAAGCCCATTCCACCGAGTTTGACAAAGACACCAAGCACCCGGTCATTTGTTTGTTAGATGAACAACGCCAAGTCACGAACCTGGGCGGAACAATGCGCTTGGGTAGTCAACCAGCAAAGTTAGTCGAGTATAGTTTGGCGAGGTCGGCCTACGGTTCTGAAACGATCAACGAGCGTCATCGCCACCGCTACGAATTCAACAATATGTATCGTCAGCAATTCGAACGGCACGGGATGCGTTTCTCGGGTACCAGTCCCGATGGTCAGCTCGTTGAGATCATCGAGCTACCGAATCATCCGTGGTTTTTGGCTGTTCAATTTCATCCGGAGTTTAAGAGTAAACCAACAAAGGCTCACCCGCTCTTTGCCGGCTTTGTTGGCGCAGCCATCGCTCGTCGCGGACGCCGCAAAACCCGATCCGCGACCTCGGAATCCGATTCGACCCCGGCTGAGACAATTTCCTAGTCATGCCGCAAGACCTTCGAATAGGGCTGGGTATTGATTCGCACCGCATAGGCCAAGGCGGACCAATGCGGATGGGTGGCGTTGATATACCTGGTGATTTTCATCTCATCGGTCACTCCGATGCGGATGTCTTGCTTCATGCGATCACCGACGCGATCCTCGGAGCCGCTGGGCTGGAAGATATCGGTCAGCTGTTCCCTGACACGTCGGCTGAAAACAAAAACCGCGACTCCGCCGAGATGCTTGCGATGGCATGGGAACAAGTTGCCTCGCGAAGATACGCCATCGTCAACATCGATTGCGTCATTCGTCTTGAACGACCAAAGCTGTCGCCCCACAAATCCGCCATCCGCGAGCGCATCGCCAGGATCCTCGGAATTGCTCCAGAGCAAATCAGCTTGAAAGGCAAGACCGGCGAATCCATCGGCGACATCGGCCTTTCAAGACTTTGCGAAGCTCACTGCGTCGTGCTGCTGCAACGATCATAATCAACCCCAAGTCGCCCTTCACTCCGTAAAGAAAGCGTGAAGCATGAGATACTCCGCCGAAGAGTCGCAGGTTGTGTGAAGGAGAGGCAGCCAAGTTCCTAACACGACTGGTTGGGGGATTTCGGGCGAGATCATAGAAACGCGTCTACTGCCATTCCGCATTCTTGATCAGTCGGCCCGGTTGTCATTCGAAGGGACGGTCGTTGCCTTACCGGAAAGTGCTCGCACTTTCCTAGCGTGATCGTTTAGGTTGATCGAGACGTCGCGAACCAATGAAGATTCTTAGACTTCACGCTTCGTTTTCGGAGAAAACGGCGACACTGATAAAGCAGTCGTCGCTTTGCTTTGAATAGCTTTGAGAAGGATTTTTGCTAACGGCGTTTGGATCCGCCGAGCAGGCTAATGTTGTCGAGCCAGCTTCGCGTGTCTTTGGTGACGATGAGCTGATCGTTGGCTTGTAGGGCATAGTTTTGTCCAACCACGATGCGCTTGGTGTCAGCATCGAAATCAGCTGGCATCCGAATGGGTGGACTGTTGGCACCGGTGGGACGCAGGATCGTCACTTGGATCTTACCGAGCTTATCGACAAGCTTCGCGTCGTCAACGATATCTTGAATGTATGTCGGCTTGTCGGCCGAAAGTGGAACTCGTTCAAATTGACGCTTGCCATTTCGTATTTCCATGACGACGCTCGGTCTTCCATCGCCGGCTGGAATGACACGTTGAGCTCCGCGTTCGTCAAAGCTGTAACCATCAGCCCGCATGAGACGCGTATCGATACCTTTGATAGGCTCGCGATTGTTGTCACCGGTTAACGCATTGCAACCTGAAAAAAGTGCGCATCCCGAAAGTAGCCCGCTGCGCAAGCATCGAAAAGCGATTGAACGATTTTGATTGGGTTTCATAATGGACGCGGCTATAGCTAAAGAAAGTGTGAAAAGACAAAGGGCTTCCGTTTCGTGCGCAGGATAATTTTCACGTGACCTTCTCTCCCTTCGCCCCCGTCTTCGGGGGAGAAGGGTCGGGGATGAGGGGGCTGTGGGAATCTCGCGAGATGCTCGTTCCGGCAGGGGAATTCCGCCTTTTTCCTTCGTTGTCATCGGTTGTATGCAGTACCAAAGCTCAGCCCTCACCCCCGACCCCTCTCCCATCAGAATGGGCGAGGGGAGGAGATACTGTTGGTGAGCTTCGCGTTCGAACAAGTATGGGTTTCATCAGGTCCGTTCTCAGCTAAGCCGCCAGTCTGGATTGGGCGAAGGATGGCAACTGGAGATTGTGAATGGCTTGCATTACATCATCGACTTCAATTTCCATCATGGCGGAATTGGATGTCTGACGTCGATGACTGCTTGAGCCATCGTCATAGTTTTTTTGAATTCGTCGATGTTGAAGTCCGTAGGGGCCGCTGTATTCGGCACGTGTTGTTCCAAACATGGCTACACAAGGGGTGCCAACGGTCGCTGCTAAATGCATTGGGCCAGAATCGGAACCGACGAAGAAACGTGAACGACGAATGAGGCCGCTCATCAACATGAGAGAGGTAGGCGGTGCCATCTGAGCAAATTCCTGGTTCCCTGCAACAATCGAGTTGGCCAGTTTGTTTTCCTTTTCATTGCCCCACAGGACCATGCATCTCAAACGGTAGCGATCAAAAATCTGCTGCGTCAACGTGCGATATCGATCTATCGACCACTGTCGGCTTTCCCAACCCGCCCCGGGATTAACGACATAATAACCGCGGCTTTCCCAACCAAGTTCCTTGACGACGAAATCCGCCTGTTGACCAATCTCGAACGGTTCCTGCCAACCAAAAGTTACTTCGGGAGCAACAATGCCGAGTGGTTCCAGCAATTCCAGTTGCCGATCGACAAGATGAAACGAATTTGGCTCCATCCGAACATGGTAAAAACGCCAGGCATGTTCTCTCGCTTGTCCTTTCGCAAAACCAATTCGATATTTCGCGCCGCTTAGCCAACCGACTAGGGCACTCTTGAGCAAGCCCTGCGGATCAATGCTAAAGTCAAACCGCATTGCATGTAGCTGGGATCGGAGTCGCCACAGTTCTTGCGGACGTTTTAGAAACCCTTTCTGAACACGAATGACATGATCAATACAAGGTTGTG
>JANOAI010000488.1:0-9530 GCA_031411055.1 Pirellulaceae bacterium | reverse complement strand
GCCCCTCCCCCCCCAACCCCCTCTCCCCGAAGACGGGGCGAGGGGGAGAACGATTCTCGTATCGATTCTTCGCGAAGCTCGTCAACATTTTCATCAGGCCACGCCGGCCCCATCGCGCTGAAGCGGGGCGACGGGAAGGATTGCGTTTCCGGAATAGGCTCTCCGCCAACTTCTTTCGTTTCATCGCTTTCGATTCTTTGCATGCTGACCACTGTCATCTCTTTGGTCGCGGCTGGTGGCTGGTTGATCGATTTCTGCCTTTCGAGTTGGGCAACCAACTGGTCGGCTGCATTGCTTCGATTCTATTGGTTTCGCTGGAACGACGTGTTATGGCCAAGCCTCTTTGCGGTCACCATTCTTTCAATCGTGGAACGCCAACCAACAAATAGCACTTGGCAACAAATCGGCTTCAATGCCATCTTGCTTGGAACACTCATCATTCCCGGAGCAAGACTCATCGCGACAAAAGTGGATGAACGCGAGCGGATCAAGCTATCGCCAGCGGATCGGTCGACACTCGTCATGCGTCATGAGTCGCCGGCTGAACAAGCGAAAGTCTGTGCGCATTGGATGGATGCTTGCCAATGGATCCGTTCCAATACCCCCGAAAATAGCTTGGTCCTCACGCCTCGCTTTCAGCAAACGTTCAAATGGTATGCTCATCGAGCAGAAATCGCATCTTGGAAAGACGCCCCGCAAGACGTGCTGGGTCTGCTTGAATGGGAACGTCGGATGTTAGAAATTTACCCCCGATCGGCAGAGGGATTCGGTATCGAAATGAGCGATGAGCACTTACTCGCCATGTACCGGAAGTATCACATGAACTATGTTGTCTTAGATAGACGAATCCAAAAGAAACCGCCCCTTTTGCCGTTGGTTTACTCCAATGCGAACTACGCCGTCTTCGAATTATCCGAGCTGAGCGCAGTCCCAGATCGAGACAAACAACCATGAAAACGCTTCCAGCCGACCTCCCATCTCAATTGCAGCACCACCTCGCCATGAACCTTCCTGGTTCGGCTTCGCAACGTCGAATGGCCCCTGAGATGGCCTTTGGTCGGCATCGAGGACCCGTTGCTCAAGGAACTCATCGTGCTGCGGTTTGTATCTGCTTGTTTCGAAATGCAGAGGACTGGTGGTTTCCACTGACTGTTCGTTCGAAAAATCTGGTTGACCATGCAGGCCAAGTTTCCTTGCCTGGGGGAAGGATCGAAAGTTCAGAAGGCCCAATGCAAGCCGCCAGTCGCGAGTTTCGGGAAGAACTTGGCGTAAGCCTGGATACTGCTGTTTGGCTCGGTAAACTTTCTTCACTGTACGTCTACGGAAGCCACCATCACGTTGAAGTCTTCGTCGCAGCCCTCGATCACCGCCCCGTCTTCGCCGCGGATCCTTCCGAAGTCGCGGAAATTTTACTGATGCCTGTCCGCGATTTAATGGATCCAGAAAAGCAAGTCATCGCTACGATGCAGCGCGGAACCGCACGATTCGACGCCCCCGGTTTCCGTTGCGACCAACACCTCGTTTGGGGAGCTACCGCCATGATTCTGGCCGAGTTCTCCGATGTGCTTCAACGAAGTATCGAATTATCCGCGCCGCATGTAAAGGGCGATGTTCGCTAGTGCAGTTCTTGCCTAGGTGTAGCGTTTTTCCAACGTTCCCGTAGATGAGCTGCGCGATCAGAATGCCTTCGACGATGGTTACTTCACCCTCCCTTTTGGGAGGGTCGAGGAGGAGGAACGACGACGAGGGGAGGGAATATGGTCACGAAACATGCGAAATCTCACCCTCCCCGCTGGCTCGTACCTCGCCATCGACCCTCCCGCTCTTCGCGGAGGGTGAAAGTAAGTGGCATTCTGCCACCGCAACTCCGCCGCCGATTAGAATTCACTCGCTACACCTATTAAAGAACTGCTCTAGTGTGACGACAGCCTGCCTTGAATTGGTACTGCTGGACTTCGAGTCTATTGCTCAGACGCAAACAACGGTGGACTTTCTACGGCATGGCTCCGTGTCCAATGGTATGGCTTGGGGGAGTTTTGAAAAAGCCTCTGGCAAGCCTTGCTTGCCAGAGGCTCACCGTACCGTTATCGCACGTCGACCGAGATATTCCTTATCAAGTTGCGTCCCCGCAAGGTTTCCGATCCTGAGTTGGTCAGGATGTTCTACCTGTTCCAAGATGCTATAGCGATTCTTTAGTTGAGGCCCAGCACTCTCCAAGTTTCTTTGAGCGAGATGAATTCTCTGGATGCTCGCCATCGCATCTATCGATTCATAACGCGGAACGAGACGTTCGTGGTTAGCCCAGTATTCGCCCGCTTCGACTGCAATGAGTTTCTGCAAGGACTCGATCGCGAACTTCATTTCGCCGTTCATCCAGTGCCGTTCGAAATTTGACTGAAGTTCGGCACGTTTTGCCGCAAGGGATAATCGTTCCGGTGTAGCTTGGAAAGCATTTTGGCTCGTCGAGCTTGTCGAGTCCTGACCGATTCCCAAGATTGGCTAAAGAATGCACCCGGCGGCGGCAAGTAGAATTCGAATCCGAATCAAGTTCGTCTTGAGCGCAGCCCTTCGAATAGTCTATGCCGTGAGTACCGGCGGATTCGATGAATGGATGGCAACCGATTGAAAGAAAGTCTCCGGCATTACACGGTAGGCTTTCATGCTTTCCACAACGCGATCCCATCCCGCCGCTTGGGCCAATTGAAACGCATGCATACCACGTCGAATACGTTCGTCGGTGTTTGAAAAATCTTTGAAAAACATGTAGTGTCGCTTTGGAAAGAAACGAAAGCGAACGATCGGGCACAAAATGAGGCGTCGAAGAATAGGGCAATCAAAACCCGCGACGGCTTGCTTGACCCCTGGTGCGACCGTGACTTCTTGCTCACAGTGGAATGACGCGCGGAAGATTTCGAATTTCGAATCTTCCGAAACAGTCGTGCCGGAATTTCTGGCCGCATGGACTTGCTTGAGAGCATCAAGCAGACGACTCGGTAGCACCGCGACCGCATTGGGCTCGTCGCCAAACCTCCCGACGAATCGATAGTTGGCAACAGTATCGATACAGACGAGTCGGTTTACTTCTCGAAAGCTCTCAGCAAAAGAATTTAAGAGCCCTAAACGATAGGCCCTTTCGCGAGAACTATAAAAATAGCGGTAGGTCATCAACCGCCCGAGCGCACCACCGGTCTCAAAGTAATTCCAAGCCCACAAAGCCCCATGGGCCGCAATCAGTGAAAATGCATGATTGCCGAGTGAGTCACGATAAAGGTCGTAGAGGATTTCAACTCGCCGAGGAATGTCGATCAGATCGCCAGCAGATTCGGTCGCGGAATCGCGTAGTTTGTCATACTCCAACTTAAGATCGGCTGCTGTTGCTGTCATGACGATGAGCTTTGGTGTGTCCTGACAAAGGTTTGCAATCTTTCCCCACACTGGGGAACCTCAACGATTCCAGTAACTATTACGAGCGCGTCAGACCTATGGGATGTTCGAACCGTGCTTCGAGAGCGATAATTAACGCGAGAGGTGGACCTGAGGTTAAGCGATACGCGGGCAGCCAACAATCAACGGGGCCATCTTTTCTAAATGCTTTTGCTTGATGTACGACTCGATCAACATTGGCACTCGTGCTTCGTCACAGCAAATTTTTAGGTGTAAAGATGCATGAGACGGTCAAAGTCGACAGCGCCGGTTCGTAAACGAACCAACCGAACAAAAGTCGACAGCGCCGGTTCGTACATCTGCGATTCGAACAACAGCAAAAGCTCCCCAACCCAGCACGTGATTCACAAAATAAGCAGACCCAGGAGGACTCGAACCTCCGACCTACGGATTAGAAATCCGTTGCTCTATCCAGCTGAGCTATGAGTCCATAAAAATCGTGCGTGATGTCGATGAAAATTGTTGCTGATTCTCGTCACCAAGCACCAATTCGATTTTGTTATCTTTGGCTTCAATCACTTTCGACTTCCGCTCAGATATTTTGACCCTCATTGCCTCTTTTGGCAACCGTCAAACAGCTCTCGCATCTGGATATTTGAGGATGCATACAATCGGTCGTCGACGATTCTTCCAGATTTAATCGATGCTCGGTCTATACTTGGCTTCCGTTCCCAGTTCGGAATTTTCTCGAATTGTCGTAATGAATCGGGCGTTGAAGGAGATGATCAAGGATTGAGAATACTATTTCAATGCGATCAGGCGGCCGGGAATCGCAGTGTGTTTCAAGAGTATTTCGGTGGTTGACTTGTGTTCAAAGGCCTTTTGTCTACCTGCGATAAAGACTTGCTTGGTCTGGGATTCGCCAACGCTCTATTCGGTGCCGATTTATTGGTTCGCGAAATCGGCCAGCGTTTCAGGCATAATCAGTTCAATCAATAAAGAATTCAGAACGCGGGTTGATCTGTTATCTAATACGGCTCAAGAAGCGTTAGATTGCTTCCGAACCTGCGTTTCGAATCCGGACGGATTCTTTTCAGCCCAGAGAAAACATTTAACATTAACCCGAAAATTCTTCTTTATCGAACAAATTAATTTGCTCGTCACATTCTAAGGGTTAGAGTTCCGCGTTACCAAAACTGCGACATCTGGGTAGGTTTACCTACTCGTTGCAATTGTAGTGACGACTCGGATTAAATCGCGTTGCCGAAAGCGTCGGACGGTGAGAGTCACTTCTACTTCGCGTCATACCGAGACGCGTCCAGGCCTGGATCTCAATACACGGAAACGTTGCATGAGCATCGAAGATACCGAACTGCTAAAAGAATTCGCAGTCGAATCGCAAGAGCATTTAGCCGACATCGAGAATCAACTCCTGACGCTTGAATCTCAAGGCGACAACATGGATGTCGCCTTAGTGAATACTGTTTTTCGTGCTATCCATTCGATCAAAGGTGCGGCGGGATTCATGGGCTTGGATACGCTCGGCGGATTGGCTCACCGCGCTGAAGAAGTGTTGAACAAACTGCGCAACAAAGATTTGCGTCCAACTTCTGTCGTAATCAATACCCTATTAAAAGCAGCTGATCGCCTCAAGGAACTGATCGACGAAATCGAGTCGTCGAACGATGCCGACGTTTCGAGCCATCTTGTTGCCCTTGAGCAAATCCTCAACGGCGAAACGCTTGAATCCGCGGCCGAGACGGTTGCAAAAATTAGTGAGCCAACCCCTGCAGTGGCTTCGGAAGCACCTGCCTCTTCGGCCTCGATGGTTCCGGCTAGCGCGGTGGCTGAAGCCATACGCGAATTCTTAGTCGAAAGTTTTGATAATCTCGAGCAAATCGAACGCGACCTCCTCATTCTCGAACGTCAACCCAATTCCGAACCAGTTCTTAACAGCGTCTTCCGCAACATGCATACGGTGAAGGGATCGGCTGGCTTTCTCGGCTACTCAAAGCTGGAAAAGCTAACCCATACCGCCGAAAACTTGCTTGGAGCCGTTCGAAGTGGTCGCTTTCCATTCGATACATCGATTAGCGAAGTACTTCTAAAATCCATCGATGCCGTCCGAAAAATCCTGCATTCAATCGAACATAGCGGTAATGAAGGAAATGACGATTTCTCGGCCTTAGTGGCACTGCTTGCTCAAATTCAAAGCGACAAGACGAGTTCAAAAGCTTCACCAACAAGTCCTGCGAAGAAGACGCAAGCCGCACCTTCAATGGCTCCGATCAAAACAGAAGCTCCAGCCGTCTTCGCAACGCCTGCACCAATCGCCAAAACAGCTGCGGTGGCCGCTCCGGTAGCTGCCGCGAAACCGCAGCCTGCAGCCGTATCCAACGAATTTTCGGCCGCCGATAGCACCATCCGAGTCGACGTTGCCTTGCTCGACAAGCTTATGACGCGAGTTGGTGAATTGGTCTTAGCTCGTAATCAGATTCTTCAATTCAACAGCGTTATCAACGACACTGCGCTCCAGAGTGCAACGCAACGTCTCAACTTGATTACCACCGAACTGCAAGAAGGCGTGATGAAGACGCGCATGCAGCAGATCGGGAATGTGTGGAGCAAATTCCCTCGCTTGGTTCGAGACCTTGCTTCGATCTGCGAAAAAGAAGTTCGCATCGAGATGGAAGGAAAAGAAACGGAACTCGATAAGACCATTATCGAAGCCATCAAAGATCCTTTGACACACTTGGTGCGAAATACGGTTGATCACGGCATAGAAAAACCGGAAGTTCGACGTGCCAACGGAAAACCGGCGGAAGGTTGTTTGACGCTGAAGGCTTACCACGAAGGGGGCCAGGTCAATATCGAGATCGTTGACGATGGGGCAGGACTCAACATTGTACGAATCAAATCCAAGGCAGTCGAAAAAGGGCTGATCACCGCAGATCAAGCAGCTAAACTTCCTGATCGCGAAGTTGGGCAACTTATCTTCCTGCCTGGTTTTTCAACCGCAGAAAAAGTTTCGAATGTTTCTGGCCGCGGCGTCGGTATGGATGTCGTCAAAACGAACATCGAAAAAATCGGTGGCACTGTCGATCTCCAAAGCCAGCAAGGTCGCGGAACAACCATCAAGATCAAGATTCCGCTGACCCTGGCCATTATCCCAGCCTTGATCGTGACCAGCGACAATGATCGCTACGCGATTCCGCAAGTGAATCTTCTGGAACTTGTTCGACTTGATGGCGAGCAAACAAAGAAGGGGATCGAATGGATTCAAGGTGCACCGGTTTATCGTTTGCGTGGCCGATTGTTGCCCCTTGTTTATCTGCGAAACGAGCTTGGTATGGTTGGGACGTCAGCCCCCAACGCTGACGAAGCAACCAATATTGTTGCCTTGCGAGCCGATGATCGTCAATTCGGATTAGTTGTCGATCATATCAATGATTCCGAAGAAATCGTTGTTAAGCCGCTCAGCAAACAACTCAAGAACGTTACCGTCTATTCCGGGACAACCATTATGGGCGACGGACGTGTGGCGCTCATTCTCGATGTTATGGGACTTGCCTCCTCGTCGAAAGTCATCTCGGGTGTTCGTGATCGAACCATGACGGAAGCTTTTGAACGCAGCAGTTCTAGCCGTGCTGAGTTGACTACCCTACTGGTCCTCGGTGTCGGCCCCGATCGCCGCTTCGCCCTCCCAATCGATCAGGTGACTCGGCTCGAAAAGATTCCGGTCGACTCTGTCGAACGGGCTGATCATCAAGAAGTCGTTCAATATCGCGGTGAAATCCTCCCGTTGATTCGGCTCTCCGAAACACTTGGTGTTGAGTCCAATGCTCAAGGCGAACAGCTCATGGATGTTGTCGTCTACACCGAAGCGACTCGTAGCGTCGGATTGGTCGTCGATCGTATCGTCGACATCGTCGAAACCGAACTTACTGCCACGCGTGTTGCTCATCGAGCCGGACTTACCAGTTCCGCCGTCATTCAGGGGCATGTGACTGATTTGCTCGATCTACCAGCCGTTATTCGAATGGTCGATCCTTCATTCTTTCAAAGTGAAGATTGCGTCTAAGGAAAGATACAGACCATGATTGCTACGCGCCAACTATGCACATTCACTTTGGACAACCATTTGTTTGGTGTTGATGCCCAAACGGTTCAAGAAGTCATTCGCTATCAAGAAATGACTCGTGTTCCGATGGCTCCGCCAGCCGTAAGCGGCTTGATCAACCTTCGCGGACAAATCGTGACCGCGATTGATCTCCGTAAACGCTTAGGACTTACACCCCGCCCAGCTGACAAACTACCGATGAACGTTGTAGTTCGCAGCGATGACGGCGCCGTCAGCCTCCTCGTCGACCAAATTGGCGACGTAATTGAAGTCGAGGCCGACAACTTTGAAACCCCACCCGATACGCTGCAAGGACCGGCTCGAGAGCTAGTCCAAGGCGCTTACAAACTCGACGGTCGTCTGTTGCTTTTGCTTCACTGCGAAGCAGCAGTCCAACTCGTCGCGGATTAAGCCATCAATACAGCGTAGTTCGAGTACCGGTTGTAGCGAAAACCTAAAACCTTTCCATACAACCGGGACAAAATTGAGTTGTTTGCGATCCATGACCTATCTTCGCAAGGTCGTTGGTCGGAACGTAAAGCTATCGCAGCCTGAAGCGCTAGCCGACTTTTCGTTTATCAAGCGACGAAGTCGGCGAGCGTCTCAGGCTCAGGTAGAGACATATGTACTCGCTGTTGGCGAGCGTCCATCTACCCCAAAACCCTATCGTTACACCATTTTTTATCCAAGGTATCTCGCAATGTCCAAACTGCTCAATCTTAGTATGAAAGCCAAGGTCGTTTGCTTGGCTGTTGTCGTTCTCGTGGGTTTCGTCACTTTCGGTGCTTACACCTACACGACCATCCAAAAGGTTCGGATCGGTGGGGAACAGTACAATACCGTTGTCATGGAAAAGGATCTCTTGGCCGACATCCTGCCACCACTTTTGTACGTGGTTGAAAGCTATTTGAGCACACACTTAATGCAGGATTGCGACGAGGCCGCTGAACGATCCAAGGCGATCGATAGTTATCGCGATTTTAAGAAATCCTACGAAACGAGCATGACGGCTTGGACAGAAAAACTACCAGCCGGTGAACTGAAGTCGCTTGTACTAGGTGACGTAAAGCATTCGGCTGACGAGATCTTCGCCGTCGTTGATCGCGAACTTCTCCCAGCTATCGAAAAAAATGACGACGAAGCGAAAGACGCAATTAGCAGTAAGCTTGAAGGCCTGTTCTTTGCACATAAGAAGCCGATCGTCGAATTGGTCGACTTGGTTACCGTCAAGATGAACGACGATCAAAAAGCTGGCGAAGTTCTAGCCGCGAACGGTATTTGGACATTGCTCTTCATAGGCCTTGGGACTTTGGGCGTCGTGCTCGGTATTTCTTTCGCCTTGAGCCGATCGATTTCTAAGACCGAAGATATTCTTTTGGACAATGCTGGTAAAATCGCTTCGATTGAGAAGACGCAAGCCGTGATTGAATTTAATATGGATGGTACGATCAAGTTTGCGAACGAGAATTTCCTACGCGCTGTGGGATATTCGCTCGATGAAATTGTTGGAAAACACCACTCGATGTTTGTTCTTGAGCAAGAACGTAACTCGCCAGGATACCGACAGTTTTGGGAAAAGCTAAACCGTGGAGAGTATCAGGCAGGCGACTTCCAACGCGTTGGTAAGGGGGGCAAAGAAATCTGGATTCGTGCCTCATACAATGCCATTTTGAATGCAGCCGGCAAACCAACTAAAGTCGTCAAGTTTGCTACCGAAGTCACCGAAGAACTAAATCGCAATGCCGACTTCAAAGGCCAGATTGACTCGGTTAGCAAGTCGCAAGCCATTATCGAGTTCGCGTTGGATGGAACGATCCTTAACGCCAACCAAAATTTCTTGGATACGCTGGGGTATTCACTCGATGAGATCAAAGGCCGACATCACCGTATGTTCGTCACCGAACAGGATCGCCAAAGTCCAGACTACAGCGCGTTCTGGGCGAAACTCAATCGCGGTGAATACCAAAGTGCCGAATACATGCGAATCGGTAAAGGCGGGAAAGTTATCTACATCCAAGCATCCTAC
>JANOAI010000487.1:0-7158 GCA_031411055.1 Pirellulaceae bacterium | reverse complement strand
CCATTGACGTTCGTTAGAGAACTCGGAAAGGAGCTACCGCTGCTAGGGTTAATATCTCTGACGATGTTGGTACCGAGAAGTGTGCCATTGCTGGACCATAGCTCGGTGCCGTTGGTGGTGTCATTTGCACTGAAGAAAAGTTTCCCATTGACGTTCGTTAGAGAACTCGGACTGGAGCTAGCGCTGCCAGAATTAATGTCTCTGACGATGTTGGTACCGGCAAGTGTGCCATTGCTGGACCATAGCTCGGTGCCGTTGGTGGTGTTGGTTGCACTGAAGAAGAGGGTCCCATTGACGTTCGTTAGAAAACCCGGATAGGAGTTACCGCTGTAAGGGTTAATATTTCTGACGATGTTGGTACCGAGAAGTGTGCCATTGCTGGACCATAGCTCGTCGCCGTTGGTGCCGTCGGTTGCACTGAAGAAGAGGGTCCCATTGACGTTCGTTAGAGAACTCGGACTGGAGCTACCGCTGGCAGATTGAATATTTCTGACGATGTCGGTACCGGCAAGTGTGCCGTTGCTGGACCATAGCTCGGTGCCGTTGGTTGTGTCACTTGCACGGAAGAAGAGTGTCCCATTGACGTTTGTTAGAGAACTCGGAATGGAGTTACCGCTGCCAGGGTTAATATCTCTGACGATGTTGGTACCGGCAAGTGTGCCATTGCTGGACCATAGCTCATAGCCGTTGGTGCCGTCATTTGCACTGAAGAAGAGGGTCCCATTGACGTTCGTTAGAGAACTCGGACTGGAGCTACCGCCGCCAGGATTAATATCGTTGACAAGGGTCGCACCAGTCGATGAACCACTATCGACCTTCCACAATTCTGTGCCCTGATCTTGCGCCAAAGCAACAAAATAGACTTCGCTGCCTACCGGGGTGATTTGCGAGATGGAACTCGACTCAAAGGCGAGTTCAATCAGTTCGGGCAGACCGGCCAAAAGCTGTCGCGATTCGAGCGATTCGTAAATCAGTCGCCCTGCGTTTGTTCGGCCATAGCGATGGCCCCTCGAATGACTTGAAGAGCGAGCACGGCTGAACTTGTTTTCCGGACCCTTGCTCACCAATCCAAGCAGGCTCATGAAAGCCGCCCAAAGCGAATTCGCTTGAGAGAACAACCAACGATGCCCAACCTGCGGAACGCGAAAAGTCCTGCTCCACCATGCCAAACGTTGCTCGCGTCTTGCAAAAAAAGCTTGTGTCGAGCGAGTTACTCGCTCACGCAGTTTTTGCGCCCATAATTGCACACGCTGTGCTCGGTGGTTTCCGCGACGATCTTGTTGTAATTTCTTCATGATTATCTTCCGCACCAGCTGCGCAGCAATTCTTCGAACAAAAGGGCATTACTAGTAAAATCAAATAAAACATTCCGCGTTTCGACGATCGATCGCCGAACTTCGCTTCCAAAATCTCGATCCGTGGCCAACCGCACCGCCAGCTCGACATACTCGTCGGGGGTACTCGCAACGGGTGTAGAAATTCCCATCAGTTGGTACATCGCCAGGGTCAATCGACCTCGCAAAAAACGGCCTGGTAGTGTCACCACCGGCGTACCGACCCCTAGCGCTTCGTACGTTGTGTTTCCACCGCAAAATGGAAATGGGTCGAGCATCACATCGGCGGTAGCCAACAAATGGAGAAAATCCGCGCGAGGTATTGATGGCAAGAATCGCACTCGTCGCTCGGCATCTGGAAGAGTGCGTTGCCACCGTTGGCGCAAGGCTTGGTTCCAACTGGGCGCTGGCGATTCGATGACCACCAAATCACCTTGCGGATCGGCTTCCAGAATTTTGCTGAGTACGGAATCGAATTCCGGATGGAATTTGAAGAGTGTTTGAGGACAAAGATAAACTCGTCGGTTTGGATCGAGTCCGAACTGCTCGCGAGTTCGAGGTGGTCCAGCAAGTTCCGGGCGTTCATAACAGATGCCAAGGTTTGGCAATCGGACGAGTTGTTCGGTATAGTGCGTCTCAGCGTCGTCCGGCTCGGCCAAGTGGCTCGAAACGAAATAGTCCATCATCGGACTACCCGTCGTATCGGGATGCCCCCAGGTGACGGCTTGAATGGGTGCCATCCGCGAATAACCGAGGGTTTGGGACATGCAGTCCATTCCGATATCGGCAAAGAACAAAATGTCTAAACCGAGATCCGCGATCATCTGTCTCGCTTTCCCAGGTTGCCGTGGAATTTCTACATAGTGGTCGGCTGACTTTTTGAAAGCCGTGGAACAACGATCGTTGTGCGAACGGAGTGCGACGACGGAAACTTCGAAATCATCTCGCGATAATTGCTCGACGCGCCCAAGATTCAGTCGACCGATGGTATGGTTGCAAAAATAGGAGGAGACAAAGCCGACTCGAATCCGTTTGTTCTTGGGGCGATGGCCGCTTGTCTTGGCTGGTTCGCAACATTCGATACCGCGGTATATCTTGGCAAGATCCTGCATGATCTCGCGATCGTTCTCGCCTTGGTAGGCAAAATAAAAGCTGGTAGGGATCATCGTGTCCGTGGTATCGACGACGACTCCAGAATCGACCAGGGTTCGGACTCGATGCGTGAGTCTTTCGCGCCAAGAATGCACTTGTTCGACGGAGTCATAGATGACGGGCAGGACCTTGGCTGCCAAGACGAGGTTCATGGCGCTCGGTCGAGACTGTTGAGCAAGCTCGAAATGGTGCAAAGCTCGGTGCGGCTGATTCTTGTTGGAACAGAGTACTCCGAGATTCTGCTGCGTTGCGGAGAGTTCGGGCTGGATTGCGATCGCTCGGTTGTAGCAGTCTTCCGCTGCGGCTAGCTCGTTCAAGTCTTGATAAAGGTTTCCCAATTGCGTCAGAAGTTCGGCGGATTGGGGTTTGGACTGGGAGACGAGGCGAAAATGCTGCAGGGCCTCGTCAAGATTTCCCTGGTCGTGGGCTTCGATACCTTGACGCAAATGGGTCGCGGCATCAAGGTTTGTGATGGTCGAAGATGGAGTCGGTGAGGAAGCGGCAGGAAAGGGAGGTATCGAATCGCTCGGCACGATCCAAATTTCTTTGTCCGTACTTTCCTCTAAGGTCGGGCCACAGAGCTTGGGATTGCGAGCACCTGGAATGACCTCCACGGCAAAGATCTCTTCGACACCGGAGTGGAATTGAAGGGTAGCAACCGTACGTCCTGTCGCTAGTTCGACGATTCCGATACCGCATCGAAGTTTGTCTGCATACTCGCCAATTGGCAAACCGCCGAAGATGTTGGTTTCCCGAATCTTCGATAGTCCAATGAACGCATAGCCGGAATGACAAGCAAGCCCGCGAGTATAGCCAGGTAGGGCTGCAACTGCATCGACCTTACCGCTCTGTCGATCGACGTGGGATAGATGACCTTTTCCAGAGTCGAGGACCCATAGTCGATCGTTGAAGACACGTGGAGAATGCGGCATGCAAAGCCCTCGCGTGATAACGCTACCGCTTGGCACGTCGAGGATTGCCCCGCTTGTGGTCTTCGTCGGCCGCCAGCCTGCGGGCTCGTCGGTTTCGGCGAGCACTGTTACGTACCGAGGTCGTCCCGACTCCATGGCCATCCCGTTCATATGGCAACGATCTTGATCGACTAACTTCGTGACAAAAGGAGGCATCCAGCGTGGTACAAAGTTGTTTTCGTTATTGAGAGTGCAAAGGCAGGAAAACAAGGTGTTGACGACCCATAGACCCTCGTCGCCCCATCCGAGATCGTGGCCATGGATGCTGCCTGTTACGAATGAACTTCGGGCTAGCCAACATTGGTTATGTGAGCCAAACGGTTCGATGCGCGACGCGATTTCATGAGCTGGGTTCAAGAAGTGGATTTGGCGTCGGGACCCAACCGCGATTCGTTCTTTGGATACCGCGACCCCCATGACTTGATCAAAGCCATGGAAGCTGATCGAAAGGCTACCCACATGCGTTCCGATCGATATCAACTTTCCAGCTTGATAAGTTGATACGAGCAACGAAAGCTGCAATTGCTCGAGGATATGCGAGAAATTTGGCGTGTGCTCGAAACGCACTTCGCTCAATTTTGATTTTTCGTCGGCCGCCAAGGCCATTTCTTGGAGTTTCGTCTGCATGCTCAGCCAATTTGTTTCCGAGCAATACTTCCGCCAAGAATTCCGTTATGGAAAGCGACGAGCGAGGATTTTTTGCTAGACGCGAGGCCCAACAAAGCCATGAACGCAGACAGAAGCGTCTTGGCGTTGGTGAAGATTGCCCAGTCGGCGACCATCGAAACGCGAAAGGAGCGTTGCAACCAGGTGAAGCGGGCTTGGCTGCGCTCGAGAAAGGCGAGCGTGGATCGCTTGACGCGCTCGCGAAGCTTGTTGGCTTGGTCTCGTAGACGAGCTTGGCGGGCAGGGTTGTTCACGCGGATTGCATTCGATTCATCGTGTTCTCGTGCAGTGTGAGAGTCGAGGGGGCGGCTAAATTTCACAGTCCAAATGGTCGGTTGCGTTGACCGGTTTATCCCGGCCTGAATGAAAAACATGTCGATCTTAGACGAATCCCTAACTAAAAGTACGGAATTCCGCAAAGTTGCATTGAATTTAATCGCAATCGCAACCGGCACTATCCGTGCGTCTTGCTATAGACGAGAAGGCCAGCCGTTGATCCTAAGTCGGGCCGAACCCGACGCTTGCGCGTTCGGGCTGATGAGCCGCAGCGCGATCTTGATCGATTAACTGGCTAACGAAAGGAGGCATCCAGCGTGATACAAAGTTGTTTTCGTGGTTGAGAGTGCAAGGGCAAGAAAACAAGGTGTTGACGAGCCATAGACCTCGTGTCGTTAGAACAGTGGACGCGTCTTCAAACTGCTTCACAAGTATGTCGCCGTTCATGGACTTGGCCAAGTCAAATCGGAGAAATGCCTTTGTGCTTTTCGACGAACCGACTACACCGCAACCGCGAGCGTCACGAAGCAGGCCGCGTTCTTTTTCGAAAAGACCAACATCTCTCCACATTTCTCTCGCCACGGGACCCTATTTCTCGATTTATGCACGGGTTCATCGAATGAACGCCGGGCGAATCGGACGGGTTCGAGAAGATTCGAGCCCTGCTTTTTGTCGCGAATGTCGGACTTTTCCAAGCGAGTTCTAGCCACCTTTGACGACGGTATTCACCTCCAACCGTGGGCATGCAAAAGGCCGAGTAGCTTTGAGCGGCTGTTTGCGTCAGGCAGGGTTTATCAAAAGACTTGCTCGTCTTTTCGCACCGCACGCGTTGGTCATTCCCCAAAGCTTGTCGGTCGCAACTGCCCTTTTACGGCTTCCGTCCGACAGGCCGGAGCTTCAGTTTCGCCACGTCGAACGGCGCACTCTGGAGTATCCAATTTGACCAAGTTTCGACGCTCCGGTTTGACACACCGGGTTGGGTGATGGGTGCGAGGTGGAAGCATCGATTACCATCCCTAATCCATGCGATTGACTTCAGATACAATGCTCGTCCAAAGACCCGAACTTTGGTTTGGAGTTTCCCCAGGGGTCGCGGGAACTCCGCAGAGTCATCCCGAAGTCCCGAAAAACACCTCGGCTGAACGTTCCAGAATCAGTCATACATCCAGCATTCATTTGAAGAAACCTTTCGGCGAGCAGGAAAGTTAGTCCCGCGACGACAGCAAGTGGCGAGTACTCGCGCATCATGGATGTCCGGAATGTTCTGGCAAACTGCAGGGCACGTTTTCAACAATGAGCTTTTATCTTGATCGGCAACGGAAGAATCAGCTATTGTGCCATTCCTGAAAAGGATCGTTTGCGTCTTCATTAGCTTCCAAACCGAGACGTTTTCGATCGCTTGGATTTAATCCGAAGCTTGCTGATAGCCGATGTACTCGATCACAAACATTCAGAAAAATTCTTCCTGTTTGATGATCTTTTGGATTGGAAATTGCTGCTTTAGAAAGACTATCTGCCATCGTGAGAAGCTCTGCCAAGAGTTTCAGTTCGTGACAATCGATTTTTCGAAGTGATTTCCCTGGGAGTTGATCTATCAACTGGTCCCACTTCTGCGAGACCGCTTTTGGCAGCTTCGGTTTCATCGGACCCGAGTCTTGTGGTGTCGAGTCGATTCCCAAACTTTTCCGATCTCCGCCTGATCTTCCTCGGGATCCTACCATGTGTTTTAATTCCTTATTCTTGAAATCTATTTGATCCAATATTTCGAAAACTCGGGAGCGACAGGGTCGCTAGCGCTTTGACATCCAGAATTTTACCACCCCCGGGCTAAGTGACTCAACCGCCGGACTGTGTCGCCTTGGGGTTGGGTAAGTCATTCACTGAATCGTCTAGAAGGCTTCATACAGGACGCAACTACCCCCCCAACCTCGCGCGGGCAACGTCTTGGAAACTCGGAGTTCGTCGCATTTCATTTCAGTCCCAACTCACTTAAAACTGCTTCAAAAATACATTGACAAAAGTACGGGCGGGACAGCGAGTCGTCGCCAGTCGGATCACTTGTGGGAATTTCAGTCCTGATCATTCAGACGGGTCGCCCTTACCAGCGTCGATGAAACACCGAACGTGCATGACAATGCCAGGTAAAATCAACAAGTAGCCGATTAAAACGACAAACATCCAGACTATTCCGTCGAAAACCTAGCCTTTGTAAATCTGGCCGAGCCCTGGAATGAAGAAGCTTAACACTCGAGCGATTCCTGGATTCCAGTTTTGCACAGGTGGCAATCGGGCTGAACGCAATTCTTTGAGCTTAATGTTTCGTCTCTCTTGAGATGATAAGAATTCACCACAGTGCTTACACTTCATTCTGGACAAACATGCGCGAGTACTCGCCACTTTCTGCCGCCTATTCCAGCGTTTGTAACCATCGCTTGTAACCGATGACTGAAACCACGTTGAATTCGAGAAGTAGCAATTATGATCGAACAATCATAATTACAAGAGTACGGTAGGAAGGGTAAAACGAGAAGTCTCGCATAAAAGTCCGGAATGCTGTAATAATCTGCGGGGAATAAAGACCCGGACCCATTGGCCAAGCTTCGCACAAAGAAAGATTCTTCGTATCGACTATAGATTTCCGAATTCGGCATAGAATACGTCCGCGTATCAATCGCAACTAAGAATCAGCCATTTTCGCAGGGTGGCTGGGGTGGTTGCGGTTTCTTGATCGCAACTTTCGGTCTGACTGACTAGAGTTT
>JANOAI010000486.1:0-13597 GCA_031411055.1 Pirellulaceae bacterium | reverse complement strand
GGCGTTCTCAGCTTCGTAACGCGTTAAGCCTGCTGATGCGTCCAACACTGCTTGCATAGCTTGATCAGCAGGCAATTCTCCTGGTTCGCTTGCCAGCGACTCAAGAAGACCACGCAGTTCCTCTTTGCTAGGCAATTCATGCTCGACAACGACAAATATACGCTCTAGTTCCGGCGGCAACTGGATCACCGGCGAGAGGATTACCACAAATGTTCGATTCACCTTGCCATCGAGAATCACGCGTGTCATCGCTTGGATGATCTCCGGCGAGTTCATGAAACGATGAAAGTTCTTCAGAACCAGCAAGGTTGTGCTCGGATTGTCGATCGAACCGTTATTCATCGACGCCAGCGATCGAATGGCAGCCAGCGGGTCAACCGCTTCGGTAACCGCTGCACCGCCTGCCGTACGTAAGCCTTGATCAATATCCCACGACAAGAGTTGCCAATTTTCATCCTGGCAAAGCCGATTCAAATCAGTAATCGCTTCGTTTGGCTCGAAACTGCGAAGCCAGATCCCCGTAAAGCATGCACGAATCAATTCATTCATGCGGTTTGTAAGTTGTGTCATGTAGAATCCTTGTTAGAAGAAGTACCAATAGAAAAAGCCGCCATGTAATCGGCGGCTTGTGAGATTTTTGAAATACAGATCAGGCGAAGTGAATCAACCTATCCACTCTGCTTCAGATGCTTTGTTTCTGAGAAATTCGTTCCGGTCATCGCATCCGAATAAAACTCGCCGGTCTTTCTCTCGGTGACTTGAACGCCCAGAGCCTGTTCCAAAGCACGCGAAGCATTGACACATTCGCTGCCAGAGAAACCCTTCGTTTCGACTTTCGTTTTGCCTTCCGTATCAACGGTGATTTCGATGATCTTCATCACGCAGCACCTCCGACCATGACCGACAACCGAATGCTTCCATCGTCGAGTGACTTCTCGACGACCGTATGCCCCAGTTTGCGAGCCTCAAGACTAGCTTTTTCTACCGCATACGACTGAAGGAAACCGTTTAGCTCGTTTGGGTTTCCCCACTTGCCCTGATAGTTGTCATAACTTAGCTGCCCCGTCGGCAAGTCAATCACGACCGGATAACGCCATTCATTCAAACGAACGCCAAGGCCCGTTGCTTGCTTCGTAAACAACTTAAACTCGCCATGCACCGGTGCTGGTAGATTTCTTCTTCGGCAAGCTAACTGAACAGCTGCCTCATCTCGAACTTCTGTTCGAATCTCAACAATATGACTCATACAGGTACTTCCTCCCAGAAATGTGAAATAAACAAAGTCAAGCCACAAGAATTCGACTCGCAGCCCGGAACTTAAGTGAAAGCAAAAGCTACAACGTTCGCTCAAGTATCTTGACACGTTTCTTGCTCGAATTTAGCTGTCGTTGATTACCGAAACGCATTACCTGTCATGCGTGCTGCCGACATGAGCGAGTTGAAGTACGAAATGCATAGGTACGATGCCGCGAAATGATTACAATGTTTTGAAATAGTCGCCATTTTGGATGTTCGTCTAACGCATCGATTGCTGATCAATGAGCAGTAGGAAGCTCGCGACTTGGCCTTCGGATAGTTTCAAGGCGAGGTTTCATAACAGGCCACAAACATCGGCACGAAGTAAACCACGAGGAATTGCCCAAACCGAAGCGCTCACGGGTGGCCCAAGACGAAGCGCTCACTGACATCGCCAACCAGCGTTGACTTTGGAAAGAGCACTAATCCGAAAGAGTATTTGTAGTCGAAGCGAATAACGTCCAATACGAATTTCAGTCGAAGGTTGAATTGGCGTTAGTTGAGCACACAACGTTTGCGAATTCAACCTTCAAATAGAATTCCGTAAGCTCCTATTTAGCATAGGCTTGCGTACTTTGGTTCCTGTACGGAAATCACGATTCG
The DNA here is from genome assembly GCA_031411055.1 of Pirellulaceae bacterium. Lineage (GTDB taxonomy): Bacteria > Planctomycetota > Planctomycetia > Pirellulales > Pirellulaceae > JAIYDQ01. The sequence goes on along the minus strand of JANOAI010000486.1, from coordinate 11,698 downwards.
GCCGAGATTCGCCTCGAATCCGTCACTTTTCGGCTTTTTGCCCCTCCGAATCCGAAGAGTTCGAACGGCTGCCAAGGGCATGAGAACCGTTGTAAGTCGAAATTTGAATCTGGAATCAGATGTTGACGGGTAGTCTCAAATGAATGCTGCTAACCAGTAAGCGCCAACTAGGACCAAGTTGTAGCGAGGCAGGGGCGATAGTCGGCGGCTAGGGGTTAGGTGTCGGTGGGCACGGCGGCACTACTGGCGGTCGGCTCTGTCCCGCCGAACTTGGGCTTGGTAGGTCCGCACCGCCTCCAAACGGCTCTCATTCCGATCGTTCGGCGGTAAACTCCGGTAGTCCGGCTGGCCCGAGAGCATAAGGTCCGGGATTTCCTTGAAATACTTCCACGGATACAAGTCGTGAGGGCGAGCACTGCGTACGATGCTCATCATCATGGCGTTTTGCTCGCCTGCCGTGACGCTGTCGACGAACAGTCAAGCCTTCCGCCCCCAGGCCAATTGCTTGATTAATGCTTCGAAGTATCCAACGTTAACGTTTGTTCACAGGGTTCTTAGGACAACGACTTACCGCATTTTGCTTATAGGCTGATTCTGCTTTAGAGGCTTCTCAGTTTGCTCTGCGCACCAAAAACTGGTCCCGTTCTGTAAGAGTTCATTCGCCTCAAATCTGGGCCAATGGACTTTCCGATGAGCAAGAAGCGAAAACGGCACACCCCGGAGCAAATCGTTGCCAAACTACTTGATTCGGAAGTAATGCAAAACTCGGGAAAATAATCGCGTTCGTGCCTCAGAGCCTCGAGGTATGCGAAGCGACCTATCACCGATGGCGCAATCAGCACGGCGGAAGCAAGAGCGAAGAGGCGAAGTGACTCAAGGAACTGGATATCAAAAATGCGGGGTTGAATCGATCGCTTACCGGAGCCGAACTCGACAAAGCCATTCTTTAGGAGACGCTTCGAGGAAACTTCTAGGCCCGACGCAGAAGCGAGAGAATGTTGAACGCGTTCAGCAATGTCCTTCTGTTTCTGACCGTCGAAGATGCAAGGTGTTTGAGTGTTATCGAAGCAGCGTTCGCTACGATCGCACGAAAGGGATGAATCGAATATACACCGCCGAGTGCTTGAGTTGCCGCATGCACCCGCGTGATATTACGCTTCGGTGCAACGGGAAATGTATCGCATGAACGTAAAGCGTGTGTATCGTATCTGGTCGGACGATGGCTTAAAGTTCAGGTAAGTCCAAGGAAATAGCGTGGGTTGGTCAATTGACGCGACGCCTGCTACTTCTATCAATCGTTCATGGTTTACCGAGGCAAAGTAAGCGATGTGCCATATTGACAAGAATGTAACGAGCTTCTCCATGCCTTCAATGAATCGACGATGGAAGCAAATCTTCGCCTGGGTAGAGGAGCGTTAGCACGCCGAATTTGCCAATAGGTTTGGCTTGCTCTACGAGAATCGCGTTTCTTGCCGAACCATAACTGATAAAAGGAAACCAGGCCGAAGCTACGGTGCCAGATTGAAAGTAACCGCAAGCGGGAACGGGCTGACCCGACAATGCTTTCGTCGTCGCCGAACCCTGGATAATGCTGTCTGTCGATTCGATAGTCTTGCGCAAGCTCGCATCAAAAAACCCCGACGACAGCCACTTCCAAGAATAGCCATCCGTATTCCACTTTATAACTGCCATCGGCTTATCGGTCAGGGTGGCATACCGAATTGCTGTACTCGTTCGAGATGTCCCAAACTCGCGACACAATGCGTCGATTGCTGCCCAGCCAACTGGCAGCTTTTTGAGCCTCTTCTGAAAGCGATCGGTAGGCATCAATAAGGAGCTGGCGAAAAGGTCGGCTTCTACTTCAACAGGATTCCATGACTCGAACTCGGCCTTTGAACCGTGCGACGGAGTGCGACCGCTTTCGAGAGCAAGTCGATGCTCGTCGATAAAGTAATGTCCAAGCTCATGGCAAAAGGTAAATCGTGCTCTGGGAGATTCGCTGTACTCAACGCGATCCAAGTTGATATAGATGAAGAATTTGCCATTCTTGTGTTCAAGGACGCCATCGAATTCGTCGCGGTAATGATTGAACTTGAAGCCGATTCGTCGTTCCATTGCGATCTCGGAGGGGTCGATTTTCGTGGCTGGGAAATAATCATCTGCGATCCCTTCGGCCAGCTCGATGATTTCCCGTGCTCGATCACTTGAAAGGCGGAACTGCTTACGACGGTTCGCCATCAACGTCCTTTCCATCTTCAATACTTGCTCGATCCTGGTCCATCAACCGTCGAGTCTCGTCTGATATCGAGCCACCTTCACGGGCGGCGAGCGCAAGGTTGTCGTTTGCTTCCGACTTTCCGATAGCCTCCAATGTTTTTCGCCGCAATGGCGGCTTTTGAATTGCTTCGAAGACTTCGCTTGCGGATCGGAGCGATTCGGGAATCTCGATGTGTTCATCGATCGGTCGCGATTCGACGAACGCCACCTCCTCGGCAGTCGTTGGAAGCTTCCAACCTTTGGCAAGCATGGCAGCCAACAACAATGCCTGGTTTTCTGCATCTAGCTCTTGGTCAATTTCGATTTTTTTCATAGTTTATTTATCCTCCTTTTACGACTCGTAACTTTTGTATTTCTGAGTCGGAAAACTTTGCCTTGATCAAGGCAATTAAGCGTTTGCGACGCTGTCGAATGTTGGCAGGGCTCGTTTCGATATTCGCCGCGATGATTTCCAATTCTTGCGGCGACATGCGACGCTGCTTACCCGTCTCGATATCAACGACCTCTTGAATAGTCATCGCAATCTGTCGGTCTTTATCGTTCAAAGAATCGAGTACCTCGACCATAAACTGAACGTTTCGCTCGTAGTCCGTAAGCTCGAAGTCGTTCTCGATATCGGCAAGGTCAAAACGTACCGTTTCTAACGACACAACATTTTTGTAGACAGGTTGTTGGTCGCGAAAGTACTGGTAGAAGTCGTTTGTGACGATCCGCATGAACCAAGCTTTGACGTTCCTCGTTCGTTGTTCTGCGGTGCCGCCGGGCGACTCGTATTTTTGAGCCTTCTTGAAATACAAATCACGAAATGCATCCACCAGAATCTCCTCAGCATCTTCGGACGTGAGCTGACTGTTGATCACGAACTTGCGGTATATCCAACGGAACAATTGCTGATAGTGGCGATCATAGAACGCCAAAAAGGCTTCGCGTGCTGTTTCGGGCTCCTCCTCCCGGCAAGCCATAAAAAGGATCAAGTCTTCGTCGTGCTGTTCTTTCATCTCGGTTGCCCTCGGCCTTTCTGCGAAATGCAGACCTTCCCCATGAAGTACGCGAAAATGGCGTTTAACGTGACATTGTCGAATATTTTTGAAGTTTTGTCACGTTAGGAGGGATTCTCGCATACTAGATGTTGTACGCAGGTATCGACCGGCGTCGATTCGAGTGAGATCCTCAAAAGAATGAAGGGAGTCTTCCGTGATAAAGATCAGAGAATACCCAGCCAATCCAGCCTTGAGTCATCTACTCGAGGAGATTTGCGTAGCGATCCAGTTGACCGCGAGTCAAGATGCTTTGTCGAGACAACACTATGAGGCAGTTGCTAAATGGCTTGCGGGAAATGGAAGCCCGCTCTCGTATCATGAAATCCATATCTTTCCGCAGGGTTCGCAAAATCTGGGGACGACAACGAAGCCGCCCAAGCGGCAGGAGTTCGACCTTGACGCGGTCTGTTTGGTTAAAAATTCCGGAGTGACTCATCCAGGCAGGCTGTACTCGATTGTCCACGACCGGTTGAAATCCAATGGGCTTTACGCCGATCGAATTGAGAAGCTCCCAAGGTGTGTTCGCATCAACTACTCGGGGGACTTCCACCTGGATATCGTTCCTGCGATTATCGATGCCGAACGTGAGGGAAATTTCATCCTAGTTCCCGAGTTGGATGCCGATTTGAGTCTGCTCCACCCGCAGAACGATCTGTGGAAAACGTCCAGCCCAAAGAATTACGCCGACTGGTTCGAAGAACAGTGCATCATACGTGTGCCGATTATCGAGAAGATGGCCCGTGCGCAGGTTGATCCTTTACCCGATAGGGAAACCGCAGACGAAAAACCACCTTTGAAGCGAATCGTTCAATTGCTAAAGCGCTGGCGCGACATTGAGTATGCCGATCGGCCCAAGCTCTCGCCACCATCTATCATCCTCACGACTTTGGCAGGAATGTTCTACGGTGGCGGAATCCATTGTTGCCAATCGATCCAATGCATCTCGATGGAGATTTTGGATTGGCTTGAAAGATGCCAGCCGGTGACACTGATGAACCCCGGCAACGAGGACGAGGAGATCTGCGAAAAATGGCAGAATAATCCTGACTGCTATGAGGACTTCTGCGAAACGTTTGCGGTTTTTGAAGAGCGTTGGCGACGACTAATGACCTTGAAAGGACCGGCTTTGTATCGCGAGCTATCTGAAATGTTCGATGAGTCACCGGTCGAGAAAGCGTTGAAAGCCATAACGGATCGAGAGATAAGCCAACCGCGATCGCTTAATCAGTTGACCGTGAAACCACGCGATAGTGGATTGCTGCTGGGAGGGGGGGCTATCCCGAGCACTCTACCGGTTCGCAAGAATAACTTCTTCGGAAACTCTCGATGAGGTTTTCCACGAAACGATTAGGAATCTACGAGCAAGCAGCGATTGTGCGAGTGAACTGGCCAAACTTTTCGACCAAGGTCCGGTCAGGGACACTGCGTTGCTTGGGCGAATTATGCCCATCGCCTTTAAGCGAGTCGTACTTTGTGGAGATTGTTCTGGATGGGCGAGGAATTCCAGAAGTCCAGGTTCGAAAGCCAAAGCTAGTTTGCCGAAGCGTTCGAGATACCATTCCGCACATGTACGACCAAGAACGCCTCTGTCTCTACACGCCGGGACTTGGCGAATGGGAGTCGACTAGGCCAATCGCAACAACGATTATTCCATGGACTTCTTTGTGGCTGTACTACTACGAGATTTGGCACGGAACGGGTGAATGGCTTGGCGGTGGTCATGAGCCCAGCGATAGTCCCCTACCAATAGAAAAACGAGAAAGGAAAAATCGAGATGAATATCCCAATAAGCCACGTTGAACTAACTCCGTTGCCAACGAATACCTTCAAAGTCTTGTCCCTGGACGGCGGCGGAATACGAGGAGCTTTTACCGCCGCAGTCTTGGATGTCATCGAGGAGAGGACTAAACGTCCAGCATTCGAGAGCTTCGATCTTTTCGCGGGCACCTCTACTGGAGGCATCATCGCGGCGGGACTCGCATCGGGGGAGAAAGCGTCAAGGATTGTGCAATTCTATCGCAATCATGGTCCAAGGATCTTTGCGCGCCCTGCTCGCAAGTTTTCTTGGAAGAGTAGGTTCGCGAAGCGAGCCTGCGAGAAACGATTGAAAGGCTTGGGGATCGACTACGACTGGTTGTTCACGAGTAAATATGACGCGGAGGCCCTTCAAAGCGCACTCGAAACGATTTTTTGTGACAACAAGCTTGAAACGATAACGGCGAGCCGACTGGTGATTCCATCAGTTGACCTAACCAAAGGGCAAACGGTCGTCTTCAAGACACCACATCTACCGCGACTAGACCGTGATAGACATTTCAAGCTTGTGGATATTCTTCTCGCAACCTCGGCCGCCCCAACGTACTTTCCCGTTGCAACCATCGGAAAGGGGAGTCGCTACGTTGACGGTGGATTGTGGGCGAACAATCCGACCATCGTAGGACTGGCCGAAGCCGTGAAGATTCTCCAAGTTGGGCCGAAAGCAAGTGAGGGAGCGAATCTTGGAACCGCATTTCAAAACATCGAGGTTCTATCGATTGGAACAGGTACCTTGAAAGCCTTCATGCAGCCCTCTTCGGGCGCAGACGGTCTGGCATGGTGGATTGCAGGGAGACTTGTAGAGCTAATGTTTCTTGCTCAATCGCAAGGAATTCATTTTCAGTCTCAGTATTTGTTGGGCGACAATTACGCTCGCATCGATTTCGATATCCCTGACGTTTCATGGAAGCTCGATAACGTGCTGGTCATAGACGAGTTAATCCACTTGGGACGCGAAGCGGCGAAATCGAATCTCGAATTAATTGATCGCTTCTGTAGCCCACGAAGCGAATTGAGTTTTCAGAGATTTGGCGCGGCATGAAGACTCGGGTTTTGGTCGCACCCTGGGATTGATGATTGATTCCTACCTCAAAAGTTCGCCTTATCGGTTCACAGCTCACAAGCGATTTGCTCAGAAGAACATCGGTTCTTGGGCTTTGATTCCGATCGAGGCATCCGAGTGGAGTTCCCTAAGAGAATTGGACAGTAGGTATGTTTTAGTGGTTGGGGCAAGATTCTTGCCTTGAGTTGGCTCACTCGGGATTCACCAACAAATACGGTCGGTGAAATCGTCGCCTTGGCTATCATGATCGTCGGTCGCCATGCGATCCGCTCGAAGACTCGCTGCGACGGGGTGATCGAACGATGGATGATTCCGACAGGCTTTGGCTATTCAAGGCCGAGTCCAAGCGGCTCGAATTGTAGTATCGGTCGACTTAGATCTTGGTTACTTGGACGAAACATCGTAGACCTCGGGGAGCAGGGGAAACGTACTCGGGGGAGTTGAAGGGCCAGTACCATTCAACCCCGCGCCGGAACGCTTCCCTACAAAATCAACCTGGTGCCGACCAAAGCACCAGTGGCACTCATGAGCGATTACGCTAACCAGCCTGTTTCATATCCCTGAGCTTTGTTCCGTTGGCGCTTGAACCCGATTTGGCGTTCCCACGCCGTGTTCGACCGTCGGGTAGGGATTTGCCCTTCTGCGATGCAAACTTCACCAATGCGAGCTTCAGTCCGCGTTCGCTATAGCCGACCTCGTTCGCAATATCCTTCAAGAGAATGCCGGAATCGAGCAACTCCATTGCTCGCGTCAGAATTCTGACTCGTTGGTCAGACGCATTGGGGACCGGAAGCTTTTGCGTTGAGTGCCACCACGCGATGGCCTTGGCGACCGTCGCATCAGACGTCTTGAGTTCTTTCGCAATGTTACGATGAGAGTGACCATCATCCATTAGTTGGCAAGCACGACCAGCAATTTGCTGATAAACGGGCAATTCGCTTCGGGTGCCATTGATTTGCTTTCCGCGCTTCTTACCGTTGGGACGTGGTAATCCGCGTCGATCGAACCAGTGTTGGAGCAGTTTCGTAACACGCGAACGCGCGACGCCCATTTGTTGTGAGATCTCTTTGCAGAGTAGCCCTGCGTCCCAAAAGCTTTTTGCGATCTCGGCCTGTTCGTCAATCGACTTCGGCCTGCGATAGTCGATAGTTGTGAGCTGTTCAGAAGGGGATTCACTAATTCGAATGCCCATAAGCTGCTGAACGGCGAACGAGATGATTCGGATAGGAAAACGGCCTTCGAGCCAACCCAAGTGCTTAATACGTTCTCCCAGCTGGAAGATTTCAATTCTTCCACCAGTAATCGCGTCTATGATACGCCGTGCATTGCGAAGTTCCGTTTCGTTCGTGCTTGTTTTACCTTGGAGCAAAATTGCACACGATTCTTCGAGCAGCTTTTTGACGGCATCTTTCGTCGGGACAGCGGATTTTGTTACGATGGCTTGCCTATATGAGGCAAGTTGCAACTGATGCTCTTGACGAATGGCTCGGAGCTCCTTGAGTATCTCCGCAGCTTGATTCTGTTCCTGAACCGATTCGCCAGGATTTCGGCGGTTGTAGTCGATTTTGGAGTCAACCGTACTTATTTTATGTTGCAACTCCGCGATAGCACTAGGTTCCGGCGTAGCCAGAGAGTCACACTCGCGTTGGCATGCCTCAACAATCGAATCTACTAGCTTTTCATCTTCACGTAACATCGAAATTAGGTGGTCAATCGTCTTCGTCAAGGCAAGCTCGCGACTAAGATGTGTAAAGATTGGCCGAACTTCGGGGCTGAAAGATCGACAGGCTGGACAAAACAAAACGGCGGCCTTAGGTCCGCCCACCGCCAATTTGCGCTCGTGCGTCGGACAAACGAACAGTTTACGAAGCACAATCCTGAAAGGATCACTAGGCTTTGTGGAGGGTTTTCTTCCTGAGTTAGCTCGCTCCGAAGAGAGCATTTTCTGAGCTTCGAACCAACAGTCATCCGGAACAATTCGCAGTTCTTCGTTATACTTTGTTCTTAGAGGCTTCGGTCTTGGCACTGACTCTACGCGATCTTTGTTGTTAGACCATTGCGATTGTTTGACGCCATAACTCATTTCACCTCTGTATTTTGGATTCTGGAGGTGGTTTTTGAGCACCTCGTAAGTCCAATATCCCGTAGTGGTTTTATTCGGGACAGGCGCCAACGGATCACTATTGAGCTTCCGGACAATAGCTGTAATACTCATCCCATCGACAACGTACCAGCGGTAGATTTTTACGATCCAAACTGCTGCCTCCGGATCGATTACGGTCTTTCTACGCGGCTTTTGACGACGAGTTAATTTCCCCGGAATTATCTCCCCAGTGTAGCCTAGCGGATTGGATGTGTGGACCAAACCTTGCTCGAACAACCCCTCATGGGCAGCCCGAATGTGGGCACCTTGATTGCGAACCTGAGCCTCGTCAGTGGTCGCCATATGCGAGAGTTGTGCCCGCCAATTCTCTCCATCAGCTGTATCAATATATGAATTGACAAAAATCGCTCGGACATTGCGCTCGATAAGCTCGACTTCCACGAACTGCAAGACTTTGTAGGCTTTGCGATAGAGGCGTGAAGTGGTGAACGCCAGAAACGTTTGAAACATATTTGCCTCTAAAGCCGATCGTAGGGCTGTTAACCCCGGTCGTCGTTCTTTACAAGCACGAACAGCGAGATCGAAGAAAATTAATTCCCGGGGGATAAACACCTTTTTTCGAGTCGCTTCGTCGAGAATTGCGCGAACCTGATCCGCAATCGAATCTTGAAAGCGTGACGAATAGCGTACATAAATTGCTCCTGTACTCTCTGCAGAGCGGCGAGAAATAGTCTTACTGTACTCAACGTATAGTTCGTCGATCTCCTTTACCGTTTTCTCTTGTATTTTCTCATGTTCAATTTGAATTTCTTTACGTGTTCGATAAGACTTATTTGACGATAGTTGAAAACTGTCTTGGAAAGATTCGCTTTCGTGGGTAGCATTTTGCTCAAATTTTCTGAGCTGTTCGTCAAATGCCGCAGCCAATGAATTGTTTAACATAGTTCAAACTCCCTGATACATCATGGACAGTAGCCCGCACGAAGATTCTTTCGCGTACGCACGTACGCTAAGCGGCAGGCTGATGCCGGAAGTTAGGATTTCAGTGTTGCGTCACTGTTGCATGATGCAACAAATCGTAAAACCGTAGAGTTCAGAAAAAACCAATTGCTAGCGAAAGACTTCCTTTAACACGCCAGAACCATCATCCTGCAGCAAAACCACTTCTGCTGCATCGAGAACCAGCTTGTATCCAAGGCTGCGACTCGACACTATTTTGGTGTCCAACAAGTTCCCGTCCAGCAATTTAGCTAAACGATTTCGACGAATACGAAGATTATCCTGGCTGCAACTTGAAAGCATCTCATGGTCGACTAGCCCATTTGGCTTGGTAGCCAGCTTCCAAAGAAGATCCCACGGTTTCGGATATTTATCCCAAACAATATCGATTTGCTTACCGTCAAACCAAACTTCCCGATGAGCATGATCGACAAGAACTAGCATTGCCCGATACACTGCTTCTTCAATGACTTCATTAGGGTCATCCGGTGTTCCATAATAGCGAGTCATGTCGTGAAGTGACGAGGCGATTTGTCGAATCACATCTGGGTCACACAGAGAAGCGTCTACTTCCTGAATTGGGACAAGAATACCTTGTTTGGAACGTTCTGCCGTTTGCATGGTTCCTTTCCGCCTGACTATAGACCGAAGGCAGCTTCCATAAACATCCCAACAGCTATCCGTTCGACCAAGCCAACCAAGATTCGGCCTTCGAGAGTATGCACAGTAGATGAGGGTGAGCGCGATGCATGCTTCTCTTTCTCTCTTATGCGTTGGTTCTTCACAAATACTTACGAGGTTCTTGACCGCATCATCGAGGCTGAATTTTGCTGAGATCGTTTTGCCCATCGCCTGATAACTTGCCCCCGTTCCTGGGGACCCGATATCGTGCACCGAATTTCGAATGCCATCGAGTACACGCATCCAGTAGTCCACTCGAGCTAACAAAAAGCGAGTTATGTAATCGCCCAATGGAATTCGAATTTCACGCTTTCTGAAGGCTTGCGTGTGTTCATGATTCAATTTTTCTGAGTCTAAATGGAGATCTTGGTTAGGGCGAAAGAAATCTTTAGCGCACGCAAGATCAAACCAGGGTCTGTTGGCAATGTAGTCGACGGTTCGTTTTTGCTGACTAACAAAATCAGGGATAATTCCATTTGCGGTCTTAATCTCTTCTTCAGCTGCAACAATGAAATCTCGGATAGCTTTTGCGTACGCCACAAGTCCTCGATCGACTTCCATAACAATTCGCCGCTCACTGGTCTCAGCCGTGGGACAAAGTTTGGTGACAGACCAAAGTGTTGTCGATCGAAATCGACGCTGTAGAACAAGCTCATCCATTAACTGGCAAACGTCATCGGAAAGCCACTGCTCGACACGGTCAGCGACGACTTCATCGTTCAAAGTGCTAAGGGCCGCCGCAAAACTATCGTACCCACTCTGTGCAATCTCAAGCCGGTTCATGTTAGTCGTCAAACTTCTTCTCAAGAATTTTTGAATTGTTGCGTGACGCAACCGTCATGCAACTGAGTGTTGCTAATTTTGGCGAAACGTTTCCCAGATACGGACGGTTCGCCGAATCAAGAATGTCAGAGATCCTTCCAACAAGCCAAGAAGCAGCAGTCCGGTTGGGGATCAAAACGCTAACGCTCTATGATTGGCTGTCTCAGTCAGACTCAGGAACATTTGTCATTAGAGGACAGCCAACGAACATTCATTATTTCCAAGGAGGACGAAATGGCCAAGGCCGAATCAGAATTGCTAGCACAGAAATCGACCGACTACTGTCGCTGATGACCGTTACACCGCGTCCGACAACTGTCCGTAAGCAGCAAATCTCAGTTCGACCGATGCGACACATAACGGCAATCCCAGGTCGTCCTCGAGACTAATCAACCATACGCAACAAAGCTCCCTTGGCGGCTCCGGCGCTCGTGCGGCAACGCAAGCGTCACCGTAGCCCGATCCGGCTATTAACGCCGGACCGGGCTTTTCTATTGACTTTGGTTTACAAAAATAATTCATAAATACTCAGCGTTGGCTGCGCCCTTCAGCCAATATGGAAACCGATAGAATCGCAATGGGGCTGATAGTGGGAATACCTGGCTAATCAGCGCGTCATAGACGCCAGATGTTTTCGAATGTCGCGATCAATTCCTCGGCGCGCAATCAGGAACTGACGACCATTACAGTGACCAAGCACAAAGCATGAATCGTTGGATCGAGCATTTCCACCGTTGTTATAACAATCAACCTTCTCTATCAATCGCAACTAAGAATCAGCCATTTTCGCAGGGTGGCTGGGGTGGTTGCGGTTTCTTGATCGCAACTTTCGGTCTGACTGACTAGAGTTTCTGGAATGTTTCTGATTTCAAAAAACGCCTCGCTGGGAAGTCATTA
>JANOAI010000485.1:0-12878 GCA_031411055.1 Pirellulaceae bacterium | reverse complement strand
GAACGCTTCGCACCACGTCGCCGGCGAATGAATTCACTGAATTCGATAGCCTGGCGACTATTGACTCAACAGCATTCAGCTCTGCACTGAGTTTCCCGTACGCCAGATATAGCTTTAACGAAGCACCTGGCTCAACTACATTTGACGGAGGAGGCAATAACCGCAATGCTACACTCATCAATCCTACCGGAGGCGCTGTCTCAAACGTACCTGGCGGAGGAGGGTACTCGGTTGGAAATGGCATGCTGAGGCTATACGGTGGCGCTCATGCGACCGCTAATTATGTTGCTCTACCTGACACGCTTTTGAGTGACGTCGTGTTCTATGGCTTTGGCGACGCGACCTTCGAGATTTGGGCAACGAGGAATAGTATCCAATCTTTCAGTCGCATTTTTGACTTTGGCCCGAACACGAACGAATTCCTTACGGCCATTTGGTCTATCGACACCGACGGGACGATAGGTGGTGTGTCTTGGCGGGATAGTGAAAATGCAGGAAGCAATAGCCTACTGAATGGCATACAAGATGGAACCGAGTACCATTTTTCGTTCGTGTTTAAAGCAGGCGGAGGGGTAAATGGAACAACACGCGTCACGGTTTATCGCGACGGTTTATCCACGGGCTTCTTTGATACGGCCAATACGTTCAGTCAACTGACGAGCCAAAACAATTGGCTTGGCAGATCAAAATTTTCGAGCAACTCAACCGCAGACGCAACCTACAACGAAATCAGAGTCTATTCAAGCGCGCTTACCGCGGATGATATCCGTTTAAGCGAACAACTGGGACCGAATGGAATTCAGAGTTATGGAATTAATGGGGTTTATCCAGTTGGATCCACGCTGAGCGATACGAACGGAGATGGAGTCAGTGAACTAGTATTTGGGATGCCCAATGGCTCGGTAAATGCGGAGACTGTTACTCCTGCAATGATTGATGCACCCGCCTCGCCTAACTTCGACGGTGGAAATTCGAGTATCACTATCCAGTTCTTTGGTAATGGAGCGCCTATTCCATTCAGTATCACTTTTAGTGTCAACGTTGGAAGTAACCTTTCTGCCGCGGTCGCCAATCTTAATTCGGCTTTGCGATCGTCAGTCTATTCAAATCTTGTACGAGCGGAGCAACTTGCAAATGGCAAGATTCGCTTGGTTACCGCACAAGGAGGGAATGAGGTTGGCCTTTCCGTATATGAAGGCGCGATCGCCTTCCCTAACCCAACGACTCGCTTTGGGTTCTCAATGTCAACCGTCACAAGCAATGGTACATCCACAAGGTACCAATCACTTGAAAAGAGTGCACCAATCGTCACTTCGATTCCCGATCAATCGAATACACGGTATCGGTTGCACATCGTTCCAAAAAACCTCTCGACCGGGACGCCTCATGCGTTGGGTGATATCAATCGAGACGGATTTGACGATATCGCGTTATCACAAAGTGGTCGTTTGGATATTTATGCGGGTTCGAGCGACCTTCAGACCCTGAAGGGAATGCCTGTTCAAACTATCCTCGGCGAAGACATGACGGCAACTACCTCCGATTTGAACGGGAATGGTAGTCCAGACCTTATTGTGACTGGTAGACCGTCCGGGCCCGGCTATCAATCAACATCGATTAATACGCATGTGTTCAATGATTTTGGACAGTATTCTAGCGGAACCGTGTTGAATCTAAGCAACAATAATTTCACTATTCCAACAAACCCAGTAAGCCGCAAATTTTCAGGCCTTCAATTTGACGCTACAAACGTCAATGCTGTTGTTATGCCTAATTCGCTGATCAATGGACCGGCATCGTTTTCGATTGCTTTTTGGTTCAGCACATCGCGCATTGGAGACACATTGCTTGGCGCATCGAGTTCGACAGATGGTTCAGTTTTCCGAATCAAAACACGTTTGACAGGTAATGACACTGTGGTCGATGTGTTTTACAACGATGTGGATTCCAATCCGATAGTACTGAAATCTCCTTTGGCCGATGGAAAACTTCATCATTTTGCTCTCGTCGGGGAAGTCCTCGACGGTTTGGCTGGTCTGTACCTTGATGGTGAGATTCAAGGATATGCGCCAATCAACACGATTATTAAGGCGACAACGCCACTTGTTTTCGGGTCGGATGTCTATGTGGTCAACGGCCAAGTCAGACTTGACTCTCAAGCTGTCTTCAAGGGCACCGTAAGTGATCTTGCGGTTTGGAACCGTCCGTTATCAGAGTCAGAAGTGATATCGGTTCGGGATAATGGAGTCTCGTCAGCCACGTCGGGCTTGAGGGCATGGTACAAAATGAGCGAAGCATCTGGTACCACGTTGCTCGACGCTTCTGGAAGGAACAATGTTGCACAACTCACTCTCAATGGCAGTCAAATGCCGTTGCGAATAACGACCTTGGTACCTGACCGATTCCTACTTTCGCCTCCTCAGATCGATCTGGACAATGATCACACAGACGATCTCGTCATTGGAAGTCGGTTTGGGACGACCGGAGACTTCAATGAAGGAAAGCTCAGTATCGTTTACGGCGAAGCGTCGAAACGGACATTACCCACATCCTTTGACGTTCTTGAGAATTTTTCGGTCGCAGGTGCCGGATCATATATTGCCGATACCGGGACTGGACGAGATGTGCGATTTGATCTCGGCGGACAGCCTTATACGTTTAGTTCAGGGCAAGTGGAACGCTGGTTTCAGTTCACGACTTTGGGTGATGGTAAAGCGAACAACGAAATAAAGCTCAACGGCCAAGTTCAAATGGATGTACTCGACGGCCGCGGGAGTATTTTGTTCAAAAGCGTTTCCGTTGTTTCGATGCGAACTCTTCAAGCCGGGGCATATTATTTGCGAGTCTATGCGTCAACCAACGTGCCACTAGGTAATTTGTTCGACGACGAGAATTCTGTAAACCTTATGGCTGCGATCGGTACCGACACACTTCGGGCGGTTGCTAGTATCAATGATCTCGGTGTGGATACTGTTTTCCGGGGAGGTATTGCTCAACGATCACTTAATGCCGCTAATACGGTGACCTTCAATTTCGCGAACGTTGGGTGGGAATCGTTATCTTTTTCCGATGCGGTCAACGATGCGATCACCGTCAATTCGAGCGAATTTGCGATTAGCACGGCAAGAACTGCGGGATTCGCTCAAACATCGAATAAGGTTGAGGATGGGATTGGTATCCCTGCCAATGGATTGCTTACCTTTGATCTCAACGAAATAAGGACGTCAGGACAAATTCCAGCGAATGTCCCAGCGCGCTTTGTCGCAAACCGAGTTGGACTCGGCGACAGTTTCACGGTAGGTTCGATCAAAACTCTCGTTATCCTCTCAAACGACACGGGAGTGCTTGAAGCTTACGTCAATGGGCGGCGAATGTCGATCATAAACAATGCGGGGATTTGGTCCTTGAGCGGACCGATGCCTCCGGTTCAACGTTTAGACTCCACACCGGTATCGTACGATCTTTCTATTCCAGCCAATGCAAGATACCTTACGCTGGTCGTGACATCGGCGGGCGATGGCATTAGTCAAGACGCCGGAGTGTTTTCAGGGGCTGCTTTAAACTTCGACGGCTTTGCGCCTAGCTTTGACGGGTTCACGATCGATGTGAATGCACCGATTCGAGGACAGACACAGGAAACCTCCTCGTCGCCGGATCGTGATAAGATCCGTGGTGGAGATGGAGATGATGTCCTCGTGGGAGGAACCGATCTCGATCACATGTATGGAGGGAGCGGAGCGGATTCATTTACAGGGGCAGATACGGAGCAGATGGATCGCGATCAGGGTGACATGCCTCCCGATGTCATTACAGAAACTCTTTCAAGCTACATTACCTCAATCGATCCAAACCTTCCAGAAAATCTGTCGCTTCCATTCTCCGACAGTTTTTCATCGTCAACTTTCGACTCTGCGAAGTGGACCCTATTCACGGGGACCATTGACAATGTTGGCCAGAATCCACCTTCTGGCTCGCTGTCGGCTCGGCTGAACGGAAGCTCCGACACACTGCAATCTGTTCCAATCAATTTGTCAGGCTTGAATCGTGCATCGTTATCCTACTTTTATCAGCGAACAGGTGGAGGGGATTCTACTGGTCCGGGTAATGACTTAATCCTAGAGTACTCGCTGGATAATACCAATTGGATTGAGTTAGATCGCCAATTGGGGGCAGAAAACGATATGACAAACTTCCTGCGCCGAAGCATTGTTCTCCCATCGTCCGCACTTTCGAATTCCTTTCGATTTCGATTCCGAGCAACCGGCGCAGCTCCGAACTTGGATGACTGGTTCGTTGACGACATCAGTGTGACAACGGTTTCGGATGGCCTCGGGCAACTCAAGGTCGCTGTTGCGGAAGCACTGCGATTTCCCGTGACCTTCGCTTCGGGAAATGCATTCCTACATCAAGAGGTAACTCTGGGCGATATGGCGAGAATCACGACGATCGACTCGCCGTATCGAGGGCATACCGCAATCGACGCGGTCAAGTTCTTAGTGAATCTTCGTACCGCAAGACTTCCCGGAAATAGCTTGGATAATGCCGATCTTCAGAACTTCATCCCCGGCCGTATCGCGTCGGGTCAAAACGCTGGCGAGTTGATCGGAACACCTGATCTAGAGGTGCTCGATCTCAGCAACAATCCGTTAATCACGGATATCACCGCGTTAGGCGATTTATCAAAACTAAGAACATTGTTGCTCTCAGGAACGGGCGTTAATCCAAACAGTCCTACTACTTTGGCAACTTTGCAAAGACTGACTAACTTAACAACAATTACGTTGCCTTTGCCGGCTCTTCCCTCTAATGCCAACCTTATCGTGAGTGAGGGAACGCCTTTCAACCTTTCTGGAGTGCAAACGAATTCAGTTGATTTGGATGGCGCTAGCCAAAACATCGTAATATCAGCCGCACCTACGATCACTAGCCTAGTCGGTACATTCACAGTCGCAGCGTGGATAAAACCCGACGTTTTGACTGGAACCCAACACATTGTTTCAGGAAATAATTTCCAATTCGGGATCAATGGCAATAGACTTATTCTAGTGACTTCGAACGGAAGCACGATTCTTAACAGTTATCTCATCAATGTGAATTTTCCGATAACTGCTGGTGGTTGGACTCACGTAGCAGCCATTATGCAATCAAACAACTCGGTCGATTTCTATATCGATGGAGCCTTTAGAGGAACAATTAATCCAGTTTCTGGTACGGCTCGCGCTTCGCAAGGTGGCTCCGTATTTCTTGGCGGTGCTACGACAACGAACCGTTTCAACGGAAGACTGAACTACGTCGGCGTCTGGAACTCTGCCTTAAATGTGACAGCAATTAACGCCATCAGGATCGGAAACAACGCGTCCTCCCAAAGTACTCAAGTTGCTCTTTTCCGGCTTAGTGAAGGGCAGGGAACAACCGTCTCCAGTACATTCCCGACGCAAATTATTGGTACGATCCAGGGTACATCTGTAGGAAATCAAAACTGGAATCTTGATTCGCCAGCGGCCTTAACGATTCATCCATGGTCTGTTACCGGAAGTAGCTCGGCAAGCGGATTAAGCGAGTCCATCAACTTCACCCCTAATGATAACGGTGTATTATCAGTCAACTACGATGGCGTCGTCTTTCCGATCTTGGTGCGCAACGTTGCTCCTGCGGTCACTTCCGTTCCGAATTTAGGAACCACGGTGGTTGAGGGAAGCATCGTCAAGCTTGGTACGGTTCGATTGAACGGATCGACCGTCGAACTACCTCTCTTAGTAGACTCTGGAGCCGGCTTCGTCGAAGTCGATAAATTTGTTACCAACGAACCTTCGAGTGCTGATCGAAGCAGCCTCAAGTACGATGTGACGATGGAGGGCCCAGATGGTTCTCCGACGTCACTATCAAGCTTCGCGCGGCGTATGATAGATGACGCGCTGCGTGTATCTGGGCAAGCGCTCACTGGCGCATCCAATTTGACCAGCACATTCTGGTTCAAGTCAGAATCGCTCACACAACAGACGATCTTTAGTAGCACCACATCCTCTGGAGCAAATCAATTGCTCGTACGAATCATCAACGGGACGCAGGTTGAGGTTCTAGATCTGGCACAAAGCATCTCGTTTACCACTCCAAATCTTGCGGACAATGTCTATCATCACATCGCAGTTGTGCGGGACGCCGCGAATATGGCGTATCGACTCTACGTGGATGGCAATCTCTATGCCCCTAGCGGCAATGTATTGGCCTTAGGGCGAATTAAGGTTGATAGCAATCGATTCTTTATCGGGCAGCAAACATTTGGATCGGGAGTTGGGACGTTCGCCTCGGGTGCAGAGCTTTTGGGACTACTCGATGAATTCACGCTCTGGAATCGAGCCTTATCCACGAGCGAAATCAATGACATTCGCGCTGGCAAAATCAATGCTCAAGATGCGTCACTTCGTCTTTGGCTGCCTTTGAATGAACCGTCTGGAAATGTTGCGAAGGACCGAAGTGCGAATGCTTTTGACGGCGTCTTCGTTGCTTCCTACAGTGCAACAACACTTGCCGGAAATCCGTTGGCCTACTATCCGATGAACGAACTTGCGGGTACGCAAGCGATCGATGCAACCGGAAGCGGACGAAGCGGGACCTATGCCGGTACGTTCAGCCGCAACCAGCCAAGCATCAATACGAATTTAGGAACCAGCGTCGATTTTACGGCCGGAAGTATAAACGTTCCTGCAATCGGAATTGTTCCGCAATTGTCAGTCGAAGCATGGGTTCGCCCAACCGCTTATCCCACGTCGGGAGGCTTCGCGGCGATTTACAACAGCGATGTTTATACTACCGGTGCACTCCACTTGCAGTTCATTCCATCGGGCGCACTGCGAGTATCGTTTAAAGATGGCTCGGATCTTGATTTTGGTACAGCCGCCAATTTCCCTCTGGGCGCGTTTACCCACATCGTCGTTACGTACAACTCGACGACAAGCGTTGCAACGGTCTACGCAAACGGTGCTTTCGTTGGAAGCCAGTTATCAACACCAATCGTTCCGAATCTTGGCGTCGGGAAGATTGGTTCATGGGCAAGTACGTCTCGATACTTTAGTGGAAGAATCGATGAATTTGCAATTTATGGACGCGAGTTGGCGGCAGGTGACGTGCTCGCTCGATACAACGCCAAAGACGTCAATACGGCGTACGCGACTGCATCATCGGATATAGCAGCGGCAACCGTTAGCACTTTCAACGCGACCAATAACGGCACCTACACCATTCGAATGTCCGTCTCAGATAAAGATGGTGGGACCTCGAATTCTCAAACGAATTTTGCGGTGCAAAATGCAGCTCCGGTGATCGCCGATTTAAACATGGTTGGCCCAACCGGAGTGAGTCTGACCTCGCCGGTCAGCTTTGGAAGTTATTCGTTCAACGCTGGCGATGTGTCCGATAAGGGTGTTCTCGATACCCGAGAGTATCTTTGGGAAGTCGCAACCAACAACGGGCAAAGAATTCTTTCGTCCAATGCGTTCTCATTTCAATTCGCTCCGCAGTATGCTGGGGTCTATACCGTCAAGTTGACAGCTACTGATTCAGATGGCGCTGCGACTTCGTTATCGCAAACGATCAACGTCAATCCGATTGCGATTGTAAGCATACCGATGTCTGCCGAGGCGGGAATGGTGGTCACGCTTGGATCGAACAACTCAAGTCCTCTCGCACTGGCCGGTGGCATGCAGGGTACGTCATTATCCGCAACGCGCACTTATCAGTGGACGATCAAGCTTGGAACGACCACGGTTGCAACTGGGAACGCAGCCAATGTGAACTTCGTTCCAATCTCGGCTGGAACGTATACGGCTGAGTTGATCGTAAACGACATTTTTGCAGGTGGCGTGGTGGCTACGCTCAGCAATACAGTGACGTCCAACATTGTGGTAACGCCTGCCGGCGTTCCAGCGATCACAACGGCCAGTCAATCTGCCGTCGAAGGAGATGTACTCACATTCAGCCTTGCAAACTTGCCGGCCGTTCATGAACTCGGCTCGCGGGTTGTTGCCTGGACGATCACGCCATCGACTTATACTTTGGTGCCATCGAGCGACGCTCAAGAATTGCGAATTCTGGTAAGAGACAACGGTACGTACACGATTTCGGCAACGATTACCGATACGATTACCAGTCCAACCAACTCGTTTACTCAAGTGACGTTTGCTCGCAATGCTACGAACAACATCGTTACTGTGGTTAATGCCGCACCTAACATCATCGCCGATGATATCGCTGGTACCGAAAACACGTCGATAGTGCTGGCGGCTAGAGTCACAGACGCGGGAGATATCGATACCCATACTTATACGATTGTTTGGGGAGACGGCACCGCGAATTCGACCGGTAACGTTACCGGTGGCAATATTGTTGTCGGCCACGTCTATCCGCAAGATGGAACCTATAACGCTACGCTCACGGTCACCGATAACAATGGCGGCTCACGAGTCAAGCCGATCACTATTGTCGTTTCCAATACCGCTCCGGTCGGAAACAGCGATTCAGGTATCTCGACGACTGAGAATTTCCTGACGAGCATCCCGACATCGCAATTGCTCAGCAATGACACCGATGTTGGACCCCTCGACGTGCTGTCGATTGCCAGCGTGAGTGGCATGTCCACTTCTGGAGCGACCGTAACTCTCAATTCGAATAGTATGATTTCATACGATCCGAATTCGTCTGCGACCTTGAACGCGCTTCGAAATGGCCAATCGATCATCGATACGTTTACTTATATTGTTACCGACAATGCGGGAGGAATGAGCACGGCTACCGTTTCGATTACGGTGAATGGACAAAACGATTTGCCGATCGCAGTTGCCGATGCGGCTTCGATTTCGGAAGATGCAATACCCGCCACCGTGTCCGGGAATCTGTTGACGAATGACTCGGATGTCGATACGGGAACGAACCTGGTGATTGCTTCGGTCAAGGGACTGGCGACGACTCCTGTGGCGGGGCTATACGGTTCGTTGGTTTGGAATCCGAATGGCAGCTACACCTATTCGCTCGATAATAACAAGCCAGCCGTTCAGCAATTGGCGGTCGGTCAAACTCTTATCGAAACTTTCGCGTATTCGCTGAGCGATGGTGTCGGTTCGGTTGCTTCTTCGCTGACGATTACGATCAACGGCGTGAACGATGCTCCGATAGCACGTGGCGACACGGGCTCGATAACCGCCGGTTCGGTGCTCAGCGTCGCAGCAGGAACTTATGACGATGCGGTGTTGCTATCGGCACCAGTTGCTTACTGGCGGCTGAGCGAAGCGGTCGGATCGGTCGCTGCCAATTTGAAGGCTCCTGTGACTCCCGATGCAACGTTCTTGACTTTTTCACCGAGTGGCGTTCCGATTCAATTGGCTCAGCCCGGCTTAGTCCCGAACGTGCCAGATACTGCCGTTCGCTTCGATGGTTCGCAGTATATATTGATTCCAACGTCGACACTGATTAATGACTATGCTGGCGAATCGGCCGCGAAGTCGATCGAGCTTTGGTTTAGCACTCCCGAAGTTTCGCGCCGCCAAGTTCTGTTCGAGCAAGGCGATGCAGTAAACGGGTTGAACCTTTATATCGATGCAGGACAGCTCTATTTTGGCACGTGGGATAACAGCACGTTCGGCCCGATCGTGAGAACGCCCGTGTCGGGTGCCAATGCGATCCTAGGCAACACGGCTTACCATGTCGTTGCCGTCTTTAGTACCGGCAGCATGAGGCTGTATGTGAATGGAGCCCAGGTTGCAATAGGTGTAACGGCCTTCAATGGTGCTGGAGGAATTAGTGCTCATCCGGTGTCGGAGGTTGCAATTGGCGGTGCTCGAACGACTCGATTCCATGATGGAGCTGCGTCCCCCGCCAATGGATTCGGTTTCGTGGGAGTAATCGACGAAGTGGCCCTTAACAACACGGCTTTGACGGCCGCCGAGGCGTTCAAGCACTTTAACGCTGCCGGCTTGCTAGCGAATGATCGCGATGTCGATTCGAATGACGTGCGTTCCGTGATCGCCGTCAATGGGAACTCCGCCAATGTTGGGACGCAATTTAAGTTGCCGTCCGGAGCTTGGTTGACGGTCCAAGCGGACGGCTCGTACGACTATGATCCGAACACCGTCTATGATCACTTGATCGCATCAGCGACGGCTACCGATACGTTTACTTATACGACCAGCGATGCAAGCGGTGCGACCTCGACGGCTACGATGACCGTGACGATACAAGGTCGCAACGATGCACCGAAGGGTGTCAGGCTGAGTAGCGACCAGGTCACTTCGGTTGCCACGATTGGGACGCTGACGACCATCGATGTCGATGACGTCGATTCACACAGCTATGTGCTCATGGATGACGGCAGTGGAGGGGTGAGCGGTAAGTTTGCCCTTGTCAATTCTGGTGGCACGACGAAGCTTATGGTTGTCAATACGAGTGGACTCACCATTGGCGAAAGGCGGGTGATGAAGATCCGGTCGACAGATGCGGCTGGAATGATGATCGATCAAGTCTTCCCGGTCACGATCGACGCGATCCCAAATATTCCGACATCCGTCGTCAATCGGCAAGTATTCTACAACAATGCTTTGGGTTTTGGAACGAGTGGCGCGAATAACTCGCCGACCGTCAATCCAATCAATGCGATTGATCCAACTAAGCAAGCCTTGTTACCCGGTATTCAAGCAACTACCACGGCCAACTACACGAATTACTCGCGTGGTCTGAATGGGATCGTTGTCGATCTCATGAATCCAGGAAACCTAAGCGGTATCAGCTCCGCCAGCTTCCAGTTCGCGATATGGAATAGTTTCGCTACTGGAACGCCGAATTTTGTTACGATTAATCCAACGGTCACGGTCTCCACTTTTGCTTCAGGGGGAACGACTGGTTCAGATCGTGTGAAACTTGTCTTCGCCGACCGAGCGATCGAGAATGCTTGGCTGCGAGTCACCGTCTTAGCCGACACGAATACGGGGTTAGCAAGCAGCGACGTCTTCTATTTTGGAAATGCGCGTTTTGATGTAACACCCACAAATCCATTCCCCTCATCGCAGGTTACGATCAATATTTTTGATACGAACGCTGTTCGATCGAAACAGGGACTGAACGCGGGTGTCGTTTCTAACCTGAATGACGTTGATCGCAGCGGAGTCGTAAACATTTTTGATACCAATGCCGTCCGCGCTGGGCAGGGGGTAACGAGTCTTCGATCATTCACGGCCCCATCGAGTTTTCAGATGAGTCTTGAGCAATCGAGTATGCAGGCGAATCTTCAGCCGTCGAGCGTCGATTCGATCTTTGCCGATACAAGCTGGCTTGAATCCTTCCAGTCAAGCGACATCAAGAAACGCCAACAAAGGCGGACCTAGCCCAAGTTCCTCCCGGCTGGTGCAAAAAATCGAACGACGGTTTGGACCGACATTTTGCAGCGTGGAATACAGGTAGACTTGGGTGACTTTCCGTCGATGGTCGCTGATTAAGCGTCGTTGATGCTAGCTGATCTTTGAAAATCTGGTCGAAATTAAACGTATGCACGGATCGTTAGACAGTTCGTGTTGCCAATTGTGACGACGGAACGCTGTTCGGCGACACTTAGAACTCCACTTCGTATTGCATCAACGCTGGATGTTACCGAAACCACGAACTGAGAAAGAATGCTGCCCTGCAGATTGCCACGACATTCCGGACAACCATGCGCGAGTACTCGCCATTTGCTATCGCCCAGGGTCCAGATTTCCAAGCTGTTAGCGACGATGGAAAAGAGGTCGATTTTTGAATCGAAGACTGACTAACTATCTCGCACCGGTCACCCAATCCGGATTGAAATTCGAGCCAGCGACAAAGCTCCGGTGTCTCAAAACGGAGTGCGTTAGCGGCTACGCCAATCTCCTCTTGCTCTGTCCAGTCGCGATCAGTCTGAATTTGCCATGAACTGCTTCGTTCTAACGGTAGTACTTATATGAAAGCCGAGAAGCCTGCGGTGATCAACTGTTTAGTTATCGCCGAATCAGATGAGCACCCCTAGAGAAACGGAAGCTCAAGGTCGCCGCGTACGACACGGATTATTTCCAGCGTGCCGTCCTTCTCGCGGAAATAGATGATATAGCTTCCCACGTAGGTCGAACGAATGCCTTCGCCAAGATCGCGCCGGTCGTCACCTATTTCCGGATGTTTTGTAGCCAACCGACATTTCTCGCGAATCTTCTTCACCCATTGTCTTGCGGCAACAGGCTTGTCTTTGGCGATGAAGCCCGCGATCTCTTTGAGGTCATCTTTCGACGACGCCGAATATCGGAGTCGTAGCATCCGCCTACCCTTGATTGCTTGGCGACTCGACGCGGCTAATTTCAGCCTCGACTTCGTCGAATACGGCCTTTTCATCAAATGACTCGCCGCGATCGAGCTGGCCAATAGCCACAGCCAATTTTGCGCGCAGTTCCTCTCGGCCCTTCAGTAATCGGATGCCATCAACGACCGCATCTTCTTCAGTCGAGTACTTACCCTGTGCTACAAGGCTTCGCACAAAATCGTTCGCTTCGACGGGCAAATTTAAGTTCATAGCTTGTCTCCACTTCATCCAGGTCACCCAATATGGCTTCGCAGCTTGACGGCGCGTTGCGCTTGGAATGATTCCGTCCTATTGTAGTTCCAAAGCCATGGTTACGTCCACAGGCGATTTAGATCGGGATCGATTGAATCGAACGATTCGAACGATTTCAATTTAGCGAGTTTCGCACTTGCGTAGATTCCATCCAGCCCAAGGCTGAATATGACTAAAAAAATTGACACTTCTCGCTGATCGCCGGTATTCATGCTGGCCTCTTCAAGTTAATCGGCACGTAAATAGTATGTCCTATCAGCCTGAGGCGCTAGCCGAT
>JANOAI010000484.1:0-2355 GCA_031411055.1 Pirellulaceae bacterium | reverse complement strand
TGTATTTTGCTGAGGCGTCTTGCGCAATGCAACTTTCCTATGAAATTTTCTCCCTTCGCCCCCGTCTTCGGGGGAGAAGGGTCGGGGATGAGGGGGCTGGGATATTCTTGGGTAGATTTGCGAATGATTAATCATGATTTTCATCAGGCCAGACTCCCGGTAGCAACAGTCAGAGCATTCTCACTGTTTGCTGCCAAAAACACCCTGGACCCGTGAAAACAGGTCCGTTACAATCTCCCCTCCTATAAATTAGGTTCATTTAGTTCGTTAGCGTTTTCGAAAGTTCGAAAACAGGAGTCATGAATGGTAAAGTTGTTGGTCCGCGACCGCGAGACAATTCAAGAAGCGGTTCGGCGGTTTCGCAAGCTTGTCGAACGCAGCGGTCTTAAGAAAGAAATGCGCCGTCGCGAATTCTACGAAAAGCCTAGCGAAATCAATCGACGAAGCAAGCAACGGGCTGAACGACGCAATCGTCGCAACCGCTTGCTCGGTATCTAGTTCCCCACTCGGGTCACGTATTTTCTGAAGCCTCTTTTGATCGAGAGGCCTTCTGGATCCGTTCGTAGGTTTGCCGCTCCGGGCATCCCTTCCGCCCCACGCGAACGTTCTTTGAGGAATAATCTCCTTCCTCGCATTTCCTCCATTCGACATTGACCATACGTGTCCCGGCTTCCGCCGATGATTACGGTTGTCATTCTTCAAGTCGTTTCTTGGAATCGAGATAGAACTATGTACACCGCAAAAATGCTTGTCGCACGAGCCCTTCAACAAACAGATGATCTCGTCGTCGTCTTTGACTACTTAGATTCTGAAGGCGTTCCGTCACGGCGTGTCGTAAGCCCCTACCGCATTTTTGGTGACGAAGGCTTTCTTGGGCTTTGCTTCACTCGTGAAGAACCTCGTCGATTTCAGCTCAGCCGCTGCCGAAATCTCAAGATCGACCTGGCCATGAACTATGTCATGCCCGTCACCGCCGAGGAAATCATGAGCATGTCATCCAGACTCGGAGCACCGGTCGGAATGGTCTCGCCGAACGTACTGACCGCAACTCAAGTTGCTTAACGAATCGATTCGCCTAGCGATGGCGATTCCAAGCAATCTGGAGTGCCCCCATTTTCTGTCCGGGTGTTATGCGAGTAATGGTTGGGTAATAGGTAAGGGTTCGCTGTGCTGCTGGAGTTGAGGCAATAGACTCTCATAACATATGGACCAGTTTTTGGGGAGCATTCCAGCGCGAATCAAAGGCGAATCTCATTTGCGTTTCGTTCGATTTCTCGTCTTCCATCCCGAAGGGATATCAAGACAATAGTCGTTGGTAAGCGAAGCGCCACCAACGGATACTGAACGCGCACGAACTCTGATCCTGAAGGGATCAAAGACTCTTCGATCCTTTCAGGATCGCGCGGCGAATGGCGAATGGCGTCCGGGGTGCGCCGCTTCGCGGCAACCCCCGGCTATTATCCGTAACCGCTTCGCGGTATTCACCTCGTCCCACCACCGTCGATCAGACTATTCGTTGCTGCGAAACGAAGGTTCAAGCGGTGATTTCGTCCCGGCTGGATTGCTTCCGGCCGGTCGCGATCGTGTCAGAAGTTGCAAATCCTTGAGTTTTGAACGCGGATACCCAGAAATCGACTCTTGGTTTAATATGTTCGGATGGAAAAAACAGGTGTCGCAATTGTTGGAATGGGAACCGTCGGGACGGGTGTGGCGAAGCTTTTGCTCGACCACGGCGACCGGACGGCTCGTCACGCTGGCCGAGTCCTTTGGCTGGAAAAAGCCGTTGTCAACGATCTGAAGAAAGAACGGACGATCGATTTGCCTGCGGGCATACTCACCGATCGATTTGAAGATGTTCTTGAGGACCCGAAAGTCAAAGTCGTGGCTCTGCTCGTTGGTGGCCTGGAACCAGCTCGCTCCTTTGCCCTGAAGCTCCTCGAAGCGGGCAAAGACATCGTCACCGCCAACAAGGCTTTGCTTGCCGAACATGGCCCAGAGTTATTCGACAAGGCTCGCTCACTTGGTCGATCCATTGCCTTCGAAGCCTCGGTTGCGGGCGGCATTCCGATTATTGCTAACATTAGCCAATGCTTCTCGGCTAACCAAGTTCAATCGCTTCGCGGTATTCTGAACGGCACTAGTAACTACATTCTGACTCAGATGGAAGAGGCAGGGGCAGAGTACAGCACGGCCCTCAAAAAAGCTCAAGAGCTTGGCTACGCCGAAGCCGACCCCACGATGGATGTCGACGGCAGCGACGCAGCTCAGAAGCTGGCAATCTTAGCTCACCTTTCGTTTGGAGCCCGCGCACACTGGCGCGAGATTCCGAAGATGGGGTTGGATGCCTTCGAGCTG
>JANOAI010000483.1:0-9552 GCA_031411055.1 Pirellulaceae bacterium | reverse complement strand
GTTCTATAGTTAGTGAGAAACCGAACGATCCGCAGGGCAAGCCTGCGGGATTTGGAACAAACGAGTTCAGGATGTACCGGCGATCAGCGAGAAGTGTAAAAATCTCTCCTATTTTGCGGACCAGTGCATCATCTGGGAGATTTGAAGGAGGCGAGCGAGCGGCCTATCAAATTGCAAAAGCCCTCTTAGGAATTCGCTGGGGTTTCCAGCGAATTGGGGGGCGAAAGAGAAGCGGAGGACATGGGATTCGAACCCACAACCGGTTTCCCGGCGCCTGATTTCGAATCAGGTTCCTAACCATTCGGCTATCCTCCCCAGCTTCAGCGAATCGGCTTTTACGGCCAATCCGCCAGAAAGACACTTTAAGCGGCTGAGGGTTCTCCATCAAGTCCAATCGGTTGTGTTGCAACGATTCTGCCTGAGAAGCCTACAAATCCCATTTGGCCTGTAATGCACGACGCTCCGAAGTCTCTCGAGTTGTTGAAAACTCCTGGCATAGTGACCGACAATGTATTGCCCAAGAATTCATCTGGCCGCCGTCGATGACACGATTGAGGAAAAGTCGCGAAATCGCGCCAGGCGGACTCCAGCCTTTCCTTCGTTACTCCACCGGGGATGCGACCACGCCAATAGGAAGGAACACGCTTAAAAATCGTGTTCCAGCGAGATTCCTATTTGCTAAGTCGCATTCCCGGGTTTGGTTTTCCGCTCCGTAATCAATCCGTGGAATTGCCCCGCATGCCAAAAAAAGAAATCTTTCGAGTGGTAACCCGTGCCCAGGACGGAAGTCTTCGAATTCGCGACTTTCACTCCGCCGAAAACATTCTCGCCACTCACTCTCAAGTCGGAACCGACGATAGTAGTACCGATCTTGATCTCCGAGGGATGCCCGTCTTTCGTGGACTAATCGGCCCAATCCCTGAAGGCAAGAATATCGTTCGCTATGAATCACCAGAAGTTTTCGAGACCTTGACCAAGGAATGGGCCTCTTCGAAAACACGCCGCCGTTCACGTGGTACATCGGGCGAAGTTCAGCCAGCCGCACCGTCGGATTGGGCCCAAGCATCGGACCGACGAGTCTCGTCCGATACACTTTAAAGTGACAACGTAATTCGAGCCCGCGGTGCTTGTTCAAACTACTTTTTAGCCCAGCGAATCTTACCGGTAGTTAAGAGTCGCTTCCAAGTTTGCAGGCTTTCGCTACTTGGTCGGTCACACTGATAGCCGTGTTCCTTCCCAACCACGGAACTTAGTTGAAAAATACTCAACGCTCTTTCATCGATGAAAGGACTATTTAACCCTTCGACGAGTCCTCGATCAGCCCCTTCCGCCAATTGTGCATCGGAAGGAAGGGAAAGCAAGTCAAGCAATCGCATCGCTCGAGCGGGTTCAGCCTTGGATACAAAATCCGAAAATAGTCGCCGTCCATCCGGTTGCAAAGCGACCGCTTGGAATAACGAGTCCAAGAGAATCGCTCGGTGCGCTCGCGAGGACGGATTTGACAGAAATCCGTCCGAGCCCAAAATTTTCGTATAGTCCCCCATCATTAAACGAGTTCGAATCGCAATGAGGGAAACTTCGGATAGTCGTTGCTGCTCAATCTTTTGGAGTGCCTCGACTGGAGAACTGGTAGGGTCGATTTTTCTGAGAATGACCTGCATGACTTCGAGAGCTTGGACGTCGATCTGACGTGGAGCCTGATTTTCATACCACCAAGGGACGTCGTTCATCGATGGAATAGACCAATGCCGAATGGGTTCATCTCCCTTCCATTCCAGGCCTTCCGCCACTGCAAGCGTAACAGGTTCCGAGTTGGGCCAGGTGATTCGAGTCGTCCCGCGAACCGCACAAACTCTTACAACAGGGATCGCAAATGCGACACTCTCTTTCTTGGTCTCATCGGTTTGCAAGTCTTCAAAATGAAAACCTTTGACGCGTTGATAGCGGCATTCAATCGACACCGAAGATTTTTCGTCTTGAAATTCAAGGTTGAGTTCTTGTTTTGGAGTTGAAATCGTTACGGATCGCCCTAGCGTAGTCGACTCGATGAGGGCTCTGCCAAGTCGCAGGGAGACTTTCGGGATGGACGAAGCCTTCACTTGGTAACTTCCAATGACAGACTCATCAGCGGCAATCCAACGAATCCCTGGCACAAGGACAAAGGTGGATCGCATCGACGGTGGAACGATCAACCATTCATTCGCTCGAATCGTCTCATTGGCCTTCAGTCGCTGCGGTTCATAGCGTCCGTCGATCGGCTGAGTAAACATGATCCGGGTCGTGTCTTCTTCCGGTTCAGGTTGCCAAGTCAGATAGGTTGGCAGTGATTCTTCAACACTTGTTTGCGGATTCTGCTTTGACGACGAAGGAAGAAGTGTGGGATCCGTAATAGCCTTTGTTGCTTCCGGCGTAGGATTTTCGTCTTTAACCGAAGCTATCTCAAAAGGATTGGATGCATCGGCTGGTTTCATCTCGGTCGATTTCGGTTCGATCGGGGATGTCGCCGGTTCGATCGGAGAATTCGAAAGTGGAGGTGGAGGCAAGGTTGGCGCTGGCAAATTGCCTTTAGGCTCTAGTGCAATCTCTGTCGAAGGCTCGGTCTTCAGGATGGTTGATTCGATTGCCGATGGCTTTTCTGCCGGTGGTTTCGGTTCTTGGATTGAATCGCCGAACTCATTCAGCACCATTGGCGGAGTGGTCGGATGAATGAGGCTTTGAAGTTCGTCCCATGAACCGATCGACAACCAAGTAACAAATGCCAATGCGGCAACCAAACCGAATATCATGATGGGGGTGCCCCAATCTCGTGAAGTTCCCTTTCTTAAGTATTCAGGAATATGGTGAGCCAAGTTATCGTCGAGCTCGATTCCAGCATTTGGAATCGGTCTCGCATTTTCGCTTCTTAAAACATCGTCTCCATCGGCTAGCGCTAGAGCAGAATGGTCGACGCGGATTTGCTTGCCGGCGATCTCGATCATTTTCGGTAGCGGCACGGTTTTCTCGACGAGATCATCCGCCCGGGACGAGTTCGTATCGTTCGTGGATGGCTGAGCGAATGATTCGATCGCAAGGATTTTTGCCTTTAAATCAGCGGGAACTGGTGCCGACTGATTCAAAACCAAGGTTAGAATCTGGTGGCAAGCAGCAACTTCCGCCAACCGCGCATCCTCATTGAGGCATTGGACTTCGATCTCGCTAATTTTTGCCGTGGGATAGGTGTTGTCTAAGTACTCGGCGACTGGGTTTGGATCGTTTGCCGAACCGGGGGTCCCAATTTTGGGGGCGGAAAGATTGGGTTCGATCAAAACGCGCCGAATTCGATCGATGATACCCTTGGATGTCTGGCTTTTGGAGATTTTGTCCCCAAGTGTAGCTTTCTCGGACGGCTCGAGCACGTTGTCCAGATAGGCTAGAAGGGTTCGGAGTGTCAGTCGCATAATTTTTTTCGTTGAAATACGCGGGATGGCTTGATGGGATTGACCATCCTATTAGTGGCAACTGACGATCCAATCCGTGCATCCATTTGGAAAGTTTTTGCGGACTCTCGGCGAGTCTAGAGGTTCGTAATTCGAATCGCACGCAAACGAGCGTTCTCACACTTATCGGCGAACAATTTCCTGGTATCCTGAGTGGAATAAGAACCGGCGGATGGATGCGTCGTGATCGGTTCGGTCCCATATCCGTTGAAAAATGAAGACATGACGTTTCGAGATTCGCTTAGCCTTTTCTTTTTAGCGAGTCTTCCCTTGATGGTGTTGCTCTGCATTTTGCGAGCGTTCCGGTTGCCGACGAATTACACCTATTTCGAACGCCTGCTTTACGGCCCGGTTTACTGTCTATGTAGACTACTTTGGCGCGTCGAAATCGTGGGTTCTCGAAAAATGGTCGATCTTTATCGTGGTCGGGCGGTGATTGTCGCGAATCATCGTTGTTCGCTCGATCCGTTTTTTTTGCAGTTGGCCGCTGGTCAACGTGTTCACTGGATGGTTGCTGGCGAGTATTTCAAGAATCCGATATTCGGTCCCGTCCTGAATTTGTTTCAGGCAATTCCGACGAACCGCAGCGGGGCTGATAACGCGTCGATGAAGCGCGCCATTCGACTCGCTTCTGAAGGAAAGTTTGTTGGGATGTTTCCCGAAGGCCGGATCAATCGTACTTGCCGTCCGCTGCTCAATATTCGACCAGGAGCCGCGATGGTCGCCCGCAAAAGTGGAGCGGCTTTGATCCCATGTTGGATCGAGGGAGCTCCGTCGGGCTGGGCTGTTTGGAGCGGATTGTTTATGTCGGCGCACGTGCGAGTCTATATTGGTCAAGCCATAACCATTGAATCGGAAGAACGATCTCAGTTGACGCCAGATCAGCTCATCGAGCTATCGATGCGTCAAGCTTTAGATTTGGGCGGGCATCATCGTTTCCCAGTCGAGCTAGCCCGCCATCGCGTTCGAATTCCACCTTCGTAACTTGTATTCCATACGTTTTTGATGTCCATTAATCTTGACGACGCACTGAATACGGCTCGAGCGGCTCACGAATCCGGAGATCGCGATGCAGCGACCCAGGGCTATCTTGCAATTATTCAACACGATGCTCGCCATGCCGAAGCATGGCGATTGTTGGGGATCACCTATTGTGAAGTCGGGCAGTACGAAAAAGCGATCGATGCGCTTTTTCGAGCGATCGATTTGGTGAACTCAAATAGCTCGTCGGCAGGGTCGAGCAGTGTCAACGAGACGGTAACTGCTAATCCGTCAGCCATCGTAGGATACTACTATCACAACTTGGGTGATGCGTATCGTGGAATGGAGCAATACGAAGAAGCCGATTTTTGTTACCGCAAGGCGATTGAATACAACGCGACGATCGCGTTTTCCTGGAATAATCGAGGAATGGTTTTACTCAAGACGGGGCACAACGAAGAAGCTTCCGGATTCTTTGAAAAGGCGATTTCTGTCGAGCTGAATTGCGATGTTGCGAAACTCAATTTTGATCTTTTCAACAGCTTGCTGGATGCAGAGCGACCGAAGCACGTTAGCGTCGAGAAAATTTTATCGATTGCCACG
The DNA here is from genome assembly GCA_031411055.1 of Pirellulaceae bacterium. GTDB lineage: Bacteria > Planctomycetota > Planctomycetia > Pirellulales > Pirellulaceae > JAIYDQ01. The sequence goes on along the minus strand of JANOAI010000483.1, from coordinate 4,492 downwards.
ATGGCGAGTAACCTTGGAACCAGTTACCTCGGCCAGGGGGACGTCGAGCGATCGCTCAAGTATTTTCGCCTCTCCGCCGATTTAGATCCGTCGGATAGCGGCGTCTTCAGCAATTGGCTCATGGGAAGCCTCTACCTACCCAACTTAGACGACCAGTCCATCAACGAACGCCATGACGAATGGCGAAACCGTTACTGCTATACGATCGTCAAGCCGAGTTATCAGAACTCAAGGGACCCGACTCGGAAACTGAAAATCGGTTACGTTTCTCCCGACTTTCGTAGCCATGCGGTTAACTCCTTTTTTGAATCGTTTTACAGCTTTCACGATACGAACGTGGTGGAACCCATTTTGTATGCCGAAGTGAACGTACAAGACGACGTTGGACGGAGACTCGAGTCGAAAGCATTCGCCTGGCGACGAACCTTTGGAATGAGCGATGAAGCCGTTTTTGAGCAGATACTTCGCGACGAAGTTGATATCCTGGTCGATCTGGCAGGGCATACCGCCGGAAATCGCTTGTCTGTGTTTGCTCGTTTCCCAGCGCCTATTCAGATAACGTATCTTGGGTATCCGGGTCAAACTGCGTTGCCAAATGAGGTCTACCGAATCGTTGACGATGTGTTGGAGCCTCGATTAGACGGCCAGCCTCGCGCAGGGCACTTAAAATATCTGTCCCCCTGCTTCTGTTGCTTTAAGCCGAATTACGAAACGCCGCCAGTGCAGGAACTACCTGCCAGCCGAAATGGGTACGTCACGTTTGGGATGCTGCACGGTCTATGTAAGTTGAATAGCCAAGTGCTTGATACCTGGTGTGATGTACTCAAAGCGGTTCCCGATTCGAAATTATTCATGTTTCGAAATTCGCTAACCGGAAACGCGTTGGCTCGAATTCGAAACGAGTTTATTCAACGAGATATCTCCGAATCGAGAATCGAACTGCAGTCTGAGTACGATATTTATCGTAGTCATCTCCTTCACTACGATCGCATTGATATCACGCTCGATACGTTCCCGTGGAGCGGACATACCACCTGTACGGAAGCATTGTGGATGGGTGTTCCCGCCATTACGTTGAATGGTCAGCGACATGCGAGCCGGATGGTAGCCAGCGTTCTGGCGGCGCTAGGTTGCGAAGAATGGATCGCAGGAACGAAGGAAGAATACGTAGCCAAAGCGGTCGCTCTGGCCGCCGATCTAGATCGGCTTGCACATCATCGCCGAACACTTCGGCCACGAATGCAGGCCTCGCCCGTATGCGATGGCCAGTCATTTGCTAAAAAGATAGAAGCGCTCTATCGACAGCTTTGGATCGAATGGCTCGCCCATCCAAAGTAGTTTTGGCTATAAGCGAATTTTTAGAATATTTTCATTTTTTAATAGCGAATTGGGGAAATGCTCTAAGGTACTATTTCTGCAACACACGGATTGCGCAGTGTTCCTAAGTCCTCAATTTCAATTTCCACGGTATCCCCTGGCTGGAGAAATCGTTGTGGCTTTCGAGCGATCCCGACACCACTCGGCGTTCCCGTGTAAATCACGTCGCCCACATCCAGTGTGATGACTTGCGAAATATAAGCGACGAGAAAGGCTGGTGAAAAAATAAGCTGGCTCGTTGTGCTATCTTGCATGGTTTGACCATTGATACGAGACTGAATCCTCAAGTCCATGGGATTGGAGATCGAACTCGCAACAGCGATCGCCGGACCAAGTGGTGCGAACGTGTCGAAGGATTTTCCTAGAAAGAATTGCTTTCCTGGTTTCCCGATTTGCCAATCTCGAGCGGAAACATCGTGCCCAACGCTGTAGCCAAAGATTGCTTGATGGGCATCGGCTTCACTGACGTTCCGAACACGCTTGCCGATGACAACGACGAGTTCCGCTTCGAAGTCAACTTGCGAGCTGACCCGCGGAAGGACAATATCGTCGTCGGGGCCAATCAATGCCGTCGGCGCTTTGCAAAAAACAATGGGCTCGGTAGGAATCGGCTGATTCGTTTCCATCGCATGATCGCGATAATTGAGCCCGATGCATAAAATCTTGCCGATCCGATCAAAGGGACAAAGAACATGCAATGATTCGTCGCTATTTCCGAGTCGCTTGGCAAGCCCCTGGACTCGAGGAAGAAGGGTTGGCCAGCTCTTGATAATTTCATCCATCGACAGGGGGAGAGTCGGATCGGCCTTTGAGAGATCCTGAATCCCAGAGTCATTGAGGATTCCCCAACCTTTCGAACCATCTGGTCGCGAGAAATGGCAAATTTTCATACAGATTCCCTTGCCTCCTTTGGCAGTCGGATTTTCATAGTCGAATTCTCGTGAGTAGTTTATACAGGAAAGGATTCCTGAGAATGCCGTTAGAGATTTAAGCTGCGTCTAGCTGGACAACGCCGCTTTGAAACAAAGTTTCCATGATTCGTGACGTTTTCGAAACCATTCGCCGTTTTGGCCTTGGCCACGGTTTTCAGTGCCAGAACCGCGGCTAATTCCCAATGCCATCTACTTTCCTAACTTCACCCTCCCGCTCTTCGCGAGGGTGAAAGTAGATGGCAGTGGGCTAACGCCTTTCGGCTGATCCAAGGTGACGCTGTGCAGCTTGATCCTCTGGTATTTGGATGACTTTTACCGGAATGATGGGACTTGGCTGGTTGCCTTTGTATAATCGAGATATTCGAAACACTTCCGAGTAGGGTTATCGTGTCCGAGATCGCCGCTAAACCGATGTCTACCAAAACGTCGAAATCATCCCGTGGAATTTTCCTGTGGATGTTGCTGTTCGCTTGTTGTCAGGCCTTGGGGAAACCGCTGCATTATCTCACAGGAATGCCTATGTCGGGCAGTTGCTGTACCGCCATTTCCTGCAATGAGAAGCTCAACTGTTCAGCCGGGCAATGTGCTTTAGAACCTCATTCCGACGCTCGGCAAACCCGCGATCCAGACCGTTTGGAATTTCCTTTGGCACCCATGTCACCAAACGATTTTTCAATCGAACGATAATTCAATTCGTCGCCGGAATCTAGCTGCAATGAGCAAGGTGACAATGCCTAGTTCGACAGTCCCCGAGGAATTGGTTCTCAAGCGGCTGCTCGATCTAAGATTACGCCGAAGCAATACGCCAGTGCTTTTGATGTCCCCAACGAAGCTGTCGGGAGGCTCGCTGGATGGCTCGTTCAACCAAACGTAGCTTGCGATAGACATTCGGGCGATCGGCGAATCGATCGAGTGAATTGCGATACTTCAAATAGAACATGAAGGTTTCTGCAAAATCCTCGCAAGCGCAGGTGTTCGAGTAGTCGCTGATGAACTCTTGGCGATAGTGACTGTTCCAGACTCGAAGCTTTCCCGATTCGGAGCGGCATCGTTCTATCGAACGGCGATAGCTTCGCATGCTCCCGATTCGGCGTTTCCAAGCCTTAAATGGCTTGGGGTTCTCGTTGCTGTATGTCGCACCAAAGGCGGTCGTAAACCATTCGTCGCGCATGAAACGTGGATCGACGTACGACCATGCATGGGCATACTCGTGACGAATCGTATCCAACACGGAATGTCCCGCTCGCTTGGAATGATAAGACAGGTCTGTCGGAATGTAGATGACACCCGGTTTGAATCCAAGCCTCGCATAGGGTCCTACGTCCTCAAAGAGGTATCCAAGCTCATCAGTGCATGGATAATCAGAGACGCAAAGCTCAATGCAGTCTAAATAGAGACCCTCGGCCAAGAGACCTACTTCAGCGAGCTCGGTACGAACTTGGTTGTAAGCTTTCTCGATAATATTCATGGAAGGAACAAGAGATAATCAGAGGAAAGTCCAAAGAAACAACGCTTTCCAATCCCTCAGAAGACCCCGGCCAAGGCCAGCAGGTATCCGTCCCTACCCGTTTAAGTGTTGTTCAGTGGAGCCCGCCGATCAAACCCTTTTTCAAAATTTGGCGCTGCGCCACCCGCTAACTTCCCTAGTCCGCAGGATCTAACGTCAAATGAGTTCCCTACGGTGTCAAAAAACCACCCGAATGGGTTTTTGTGCCAAAAAGGCAGTTCTGGGAGGGGAGCCTGACCAAATGTCCTTATGTCCACCGAGTCAGCGACGATAGCGTTGACAAGAGTAATTTAACCATATTTTCGGACCTGCAGACGCTTGTTGAGTGTCTCGTTACAAACGCTTCCGTCGCGGAGCGGAGGACGAGAGAATGAAAAGATCACAGCCTCGAGGTGGCCTGATGAAAATCGTGTTTAATCATTGGTAAATATACCCGAGAATATTTCCTCCCCTCGCCCATTCTTATGGGAGAGGGGTCGGGGGTGAGGGCTGAAATCTGGTGATGCATACAACCTACGCCTACACTGGAAAACCGCTGAATTCCTTGGCTAGGAACGCGTATTGGATCCGATTCCCACAGCCCCCTCATCCCCGACCCTTCTCCCCCGAAGACGGGGGCGAAGGGAGAAAATTTCATAGGAAAGTTGCATTGCGCAAGACGCCTCAGCAAAATACA
>JANOAI010000482.1:0-11110 GCA_031411055.1 Pirellulaceae bacterium | reverse complement strand
AAAGTACTAGTTCGACTGTCCAAAATCTTATAACACGACGCGCAATTTTTGATGTTGCACACTTCCCGCCGGCCCGACGGCCCGAAACAACCTTTGCCGGTGGCGAAAGCCACCGGAACGCCGATTTTCTTGAGCCCCGAGCCCCGGAGGGGCGGTACAAGGCAAGCTGTGTCGCCCCTTTCGGGGCTTGGTTGACGAGCGATATCCAAACCGAGGCTTATCAGCCCCGGCATGAGATGTACCGACCCTTCGGGTCTCAATCGTGCAACTTCAATACGCGCAAGCGAGTGGCTTGACGATCGAAATCCCAAGAAAGCCACTCGCCTGCGCGTCATGTTGAAGTTGAAAAACCCTTCATCGAGAACATTTGGGACAGTCGAACTAGTCAGTCATGAGCGTCTCCGCGGCAATCGTAGATCAAATCCAAAATACGGCGTGGTTGTTCATCAGGGCGTGCGAAATAATTCGTCCAAGCCGCTCTTCATTTTGTCAGATTTTAGCTGTGGCGTTTTTTCGTCATCCACTTTCTTGGCGTCCGTATTCGGTTTCACCTCAGCGACTTTGTCACGACTCTGCCGGGGTGGATCCGAGCTCACTTGTAAAACTAAACGGCAAACGGTGTGAAGTGGTGGAATGTGTTCGGTATACGCGGCGTAGTTTAAATAATCGTTGGTAGAAATACTCTCAATAGCGATATCCATCGTTGCTTCGGGAAAATTCGCCACGCACAACATCGCGCCTGAGTCGGCAAGATAATACTCCTCACCGGTGTCGGGGTCCTTTTGCATGATGCTCCCCGCAAAGACCCAATCGTAAGGCATCTCCTGCTTTTTCTGAACGTCCCGAATCCAATGCTGAGCCGGCTTGACGTTTTTTTCGTTCTTAGCGTCTCGCCATAGCACGTAGACCTTGATCGTTGAGCCAGTGGCTGCTTGATAGGGTTCGAAACGAGTGGGCGTCCCTTGTTTGGCTCCAATCGCGAGTAGGCCAGCATGAACTTCGCGCGGCGATGCAAACACCGCTACAACCGATTCGTGTTCTTTGGTGCCGACTGGACAAGCGAACATCTCCAACTGTCCCTGAGTCAACGTAACAAAGCCATCCACGACGAGTATTTTACGCTTTGGATCCACCCAGACGCGTCCCGATTTTGAAATCGAAGTTGTATCCTTAGGCACACCAAAAACGGCATCGGCTTTCGCCCTCAGCTCATCGCGCGTCGGGTACTCCTGAGCCATTCCGGACCGCACTATATTGACGGCAAATACCAGCAGCACCAGCAGCCGAATGGAGAGCGCCGCCTGGGAGGGGTCGCGGTGCATTTCCCCCCAAAATTGCAAACAGATCCGCGGTCTGTTGTCTATACCCTGTCGCCACATTTTAAAGAAGCTCCCAAAAAGAGAAAAAGAATCCTTGCATGTATTGAGCGAGTAACAACAATGAGGCCCGGTCAGCATCATAGGGTCGACCGCATCCTGACACGAATCAAGTTTAGCACTCCTATACGAATTCGACGATACACCGATGGACTGGGTTAAACCAAAAAAAGAACGTAGCGGAACAACAACCGTAACGGAGTTCCGAGAAGTGGGAACAAATGGCAAAAAGAAAATTGCAGCATCTGCCAAATCGGCATCGCCTGCTAGCGACTGGTTGGACAGTCTTTGCAACGAGAATATCGAGTTTTTAAAGCAATCACTCCCGGTTGCTAAATCAAGATCGATAAGCGTTCGCTCTCGAGGAACTCAGTCCCTTCTTTTGAAAGCGATCACCTGGGGTGTCGGACCATTAGAAGTGGAAATCGATGAGGGCCCGGATGTGCTACAGCGATTGCTCCAGGTCTACTCCAAGCAACTTCAATTGCCAGGTCGCGTCGTCGAATCAGACGACGAGACCTCGACCACGATTTCGCAATTGCAAGCGAAGACGTGCGAAAACGTCGCCAAATGGCTGAATCGATCGCTGCCTGTTTACGGATCGGATCCGTTCGTCGCAATTACTTGTTTGACCTGGGTCTATGGACTCAATGAACTTGGACGCGAACTGGCGCCCACCGATTGGTTGGAAGTCTTGCAAAATATTCTCACGCAAGTCGATCGAGCTTGGGTGGAATCGCAAGCGACAAACCTCTTTCCTTGGTTGCTCTGGTCATGTGAAGCTCCACTGGCGATTTCTACCCAACTCTCGAAGTTTCGTGGAAAAGATCGGATGGTGGTAGAAGCACTGGAGCGACTCAACGATCTTTTAGCTAAGACCGCGGATGATATTTCTCCTTGGCTTGAGCACGGAACACGCAATCTTCGAGCCTTGATTGCGTCGGTCGTTCGCGCAAGACTAGTGGCCGACAAGCTTGGAGCCAAAGCTTGGGGCAAGAAAGAACGGAAAGGACTTCAAGTACTTCTGGAAACAGCGCTGGTCTTGACCTCGCCCGACGGTAAACCTTTGTTAGTAGAACTCGAAGAAGCAGACGACGATCGCGAAATCTGGGAAACAGCAATTCAACTTTGCAATGAACCGAAAACCTTAGTCGCCATGTCGAAAAGTGTTCTCGGACCACTGGGTAAGAAAAATCGCCGGACAGTTGATCCAGCTGTTAAGACAAAACAAGGGGCGAAGAAGAAGGGAAAGCCGGTTCTTCGGGAAGCAGGTCGCTATTACGAGAAAGCGGAGATAGCTTCGCTGCGTCGCGGTTGGGATCAACCAGGATGTCGGTTGGCCGTCGATTTTTCTCGCGAGCCTATTTGGTTGGACTGCCTCGGAAACGCTGGCAAGCGGCTCATTTCCGGCGAATGGGACATGAAGATCCGTAAGGATGGTAAAGAACTTCTAACCGATGTCGCCTGGAGCGAGGTCTGTTGGTTTTCCGATGACGATGTCGACTATTTGGAACTGGAAGCCGCCGTCGAAAACGAATGTCGAATACAACGCCAAATGATTTTAGTTCGACAAGAAGGCTGGATTCTTCTTTCCGATACGTTGCTAAGCAATGACCCGGCCCACTGGGCTATCGAATCGACGCTCGAACTCGGCGCTGATATCGAGCTCGTCTCCGCTGAAAAAACCCACGAGGCCCAACTAGTTTCACGCAACAATCCGAAAAAGATCGAAGCCACTCTGCTTCCACTGAGCCTACCCGAATGGCGCCGTCAGCCTGCGTCCGGCCGACTATCCGGTTCATCGGACAAAGTGACGCTGACGCACGAAGTCAATGGAAAGCGACTTTATAGTCCTCTGGTAATTGCCCCTCCGAAACCCGGTCGAGCTCAGCCGTTCACGTGGCGTCGATTGACCGTGGCCGAGGATCTGCAAATTCAACCCGCCGACGTAGCGCAAGCGTATCGCATTCAGGTTGGTAAAGAACAAATCGTCGTCTACCGATCCTTAGCTCCGGTTGTCCGACGTTCAGCGCTCGGGCTGCATCTCAACTCGGAATTCTATTGCGGTCGATATGATCCGGATGATGTGGCCTATGAATCGATCGTTGAGATCAGTGCCGACTAAACGCGTTGCGATTGGCAGGCACTAAATGAATGACTTCTCCGATTTTCCCGACACGTCGCGTCCATTGGATGCACTCGTGGTCGCGCCGCATCCCGATGATGCCGAATTGGGAATGGGAGGGACGATTGTAAAGCTCTTGCGTCGGGGTTGGAATGTTGGCATCCTGGACCTTACGGACGGCGAACCAACCCCGTTTGGCTCAACGGCACTTCGAGCATCCGAAACGGCACAAGCCTCGAATGCTCTCGGAGTCACGTGGAGATTCAATCTTGGCTTACCGAATCGTTCGCTTGAACCGACTCTCGAGAATCGAAAGCGACTGGCCGAAGTTTTTCGTTTAGCTCGACCTCGCTGGCTCTTTGCCCCGTACTGGGAAGATGCCCATCCTGATCATACGGCCGCAACACAGCTTGTCGAAGCCGCACGCTTTTGGAGCAAACTCTCAAAAACCGATATGCAGGGTGAGTCGTTTCATCCACAACGAATATACTATTACTTTTGCGTCCATTTGAAGCTTGTGCCGCAACCGGCCTTCATCGTCGATATCAGCGAAGAATGGTCAGCCAAGCGAGCTTCGATCGAAGCCTACGCAAGTCAATTTACGACGGGTCGCGAATCAATTCAGCCATCCTTCATTGATCGATTAGCCGATGAGTCTTCCTTTTGGGGAAAATCGATTGGCACGCGATACGGCGAACCCTTTGCATCGCGTGAACCGGTCGGAATGACGAATTTAGATAGTTTGTGTTAAACCATGGATAGCCTTGAAGGAAAATTCCTTGTCTCCTCTCCACACATGGATGACCCGAATTTTCGACGTACCGTTGTTTTCATCATGAAACACGATGACGACGAGGCCTTCGGCTTCATCATCAATCGACCCACGAAACTCAAATTGAGCGAATTACTTGGAGGCGAAGATGAAATCCCCAAGGACCGCGACCTCGTTATTCACCACGGAGGCCCAGTAACCGGGCCACTGATGGCGTTGCATGATGCCTTAGAGCTCAGCGAAGATTTTCGGTATGGTTTAGCGGTTAGTATTCAACGAGACACGATCGTCGAGCTACTGAGTCGAAACAACAACCATGTTCGCATTTTTTTCGGATATGCTGGATGGGGCCCAGGTCAGTTGGACCAAGAACTGGAATTTGGTGGCTGGATGGTCGTCGATGCGTCCACCGAACGTATTTTTTCAGAAAGCGACACTCTTTGGGAATCGATCATCATTGAGATCGGTCGTGATATTATAACCTCCGGCATCGATAAGAAACGGATTCCTTCGGATCCCAGTATGAATTAACGATTGATGCACGAACCTCCGCCAAGATCGTTCCATTTTTTCGATCTCCATTTGAATGAACTCGGCATGTGAATACGGCGGACTGAATGGAATCGATTTCTTATCCTTTTTAAAGCCGCCAACTTGGCTAATTCAGCGGATCGTGAGAGAAAGGGATTGCCAGTTTGAGAACAATCGCGATAGGAGACATCCATGGCTGCACGAAAGCCCTCATCGCATTGCTTGAAGCGATCCGTCCATTCCGTGAAGACACGCTCGTATTTTTGGGCGACTATGTCGATCGCGGTCCTGACAGTCGCGGTACGATCGACTGCTTGCTTACGCTTCAGAGTAAGTGTCAAACTATCTTCCTTCGTGGCAATCATGAAATTGCATTCCAGGGCTATCTGGATGGCGTTCTTGCTCCCGATATTTGGCATCAATTGGGTGGTCGATCGACGCTCGTCAGTTATGGTGGTCGAACCGAAGGCATCCCCGAAGAACATCGTCAGTTTATCCGAGCGTGTGTTCCATATTACGAAAACAAATCGCATCTGTTCGTCCATGCAAACTACGATCCAAGCCTTGCTCTGGGAGAAACGCCCGAACGAACCCTCTTCTGGGAGCATCTCCACGAGCGTTTGCCGGGACCTCACCTTTCCAATAAAACCGTCTGGCTCGGCCACACGCCACAGCTTACCGGTCAAGTCCTCGATCTGAAACACTTGGTTTGCCTCGACACGTTCTGCTTTGGGACCGGCTATCTCACAGCCATCGATGTTGACTCTCGTGAGGCTTGGCAAGCCAACAAAGAAGGTCATCTTCGCCGACAACCATGGGCTTGGTACTGGTCACTTCGTCGTTGGTGGAAATTCAGTCGCGATCACCTCGCAAATAAAAGCTAGCCGACCACAAGGAATGAACATGGATGGCTAGGATGAATAGGATGCCTATCCATGTTTATCCTGTAAATCCATGTTCACTCCGTCCCAGGAATTACGCTCCGTAAAAATCTAGCGGACAGCGCCACCGTTTGACAACAATCATTGTTTCAAGAATGAGGGGCACGTTGAGCGATCCAAGCTTGAAGCTCTTCACGAGTGTTGGCTGACTTCATCTCGGGCATCCTGTCGAATGAAACGGTCAATGCGTTGGCGTTCACATGATTCAAGAGCAACTGCATGGATCGCTCGCCCCGATTCAACAGTTCATTGGCAATCGGTAAAAGAGCTTCGTGATACAGCCCGGGAAAAGGCTGCCACTTTTTTTCAGCGGTTTGAAATGCTGCGGCTCTCGGATGACGATTTTTCATCGATTCTTCATGAATAGCCTGCGCCATTCGCTCGTACCACGCGTCATGCCATTCCAATAAGTCACACGAGGTCACCAAGATCCACGGTTCATGATTTCCAAGCGACAGGCTGTCTTGAAGAGCCCGAATCACCCCTGCCATCGGGCCGAAAAATTCGAATTCGTCTTCAATTGAACGCGCGGTTACCCCTTCGTAGCTTTCGCCTTGTCGGGTAACGATCGTGACGGACGAACAAATCGTGGACAATCGATCGGCAAGCCGCTTCACCAACGGTATATCATCAAGACGAGCCAGGGCTTTGTCAGAACCGAAGCGACTCGATCGTCCACCTGCCAGAATATACGCCGGAATTCTTGCTTTCACTTCGATTGATCATCCCGTTCAAACTGAACCTGTGCCCAACTCCACGCGGCCACAGTACGGGGAAAGCCGATGGTGTTCATCCCTTGGAAAATTGCTTGGACGATTTCTTCACGCGTCGCCCCTGCTTCCGTAGCGCGACGCACATGGCTTCGCGCGGCTGACTCCAATCCGGCACCGACGCTGATTCCGATCTTCACTAGCGAACAGGTTTTTCTATCGAGCGGACCAATGCCGTCGACCGCTACCGCCATCGCATCGTGCGCGGCTGCGACCTCAGGATAGTTGGCAACAATTTTCTGATAAACGTTTGGTAGCGGCTGAGCCACGATCAACTCCAAAAGCAATGGGGACAGTCGAAATTCGTTCTGTGGAGGGACGAGGCTATTGTAAGACAATAAACCCTCGATTTTCATCGGCATTGCAATAAACTCAGGAAACGCTGCTCACGAAAATCCTTTACACTGGATCGTTGCCATTTATCGGACCGACACCCGTCAATCCCCACCTCCCCAGAATACCGCGAAAAAATGAATCGTAACCTTCGCTGGACTGCACTTTCTATCGGCATACTGGCATGGCTTACAACGCCTGGCACTTCGGAAGATCATACGATTTCCGAACAAGCAAAAGCCATCCATGCGCGAGGCTACGTTTGGGATGGACACAATGATCTGCCCTGGGCCTTGCGAGAAGCGGGCGACCGAAACTTTACGAAATTGGACATTGTTCAATCTCAACCGAAACTACAAACCGATATCCCACGTCTCCGCCAAGGGAATGTCGGAGCTCAGTTTTGGTCGGCCTATGTTCCAGCTTCAGAACGGTTTGATGGAACAGCTTTTCAATCGACCATGGATCAGATCGACATCGTACGTTCGATGGTTGAAAAGTACCCCAGCATATTCGAGTTTGCGTCGACCGCAGCCGATGTACGTCGCATACGTAGCCAAGGGAAAATCGCTTCGTTGATTGGCGTAGAAGGGGGGCACTCCATCGAGAACTCGATTGGCCTCTTGCGCAAGCTATACGCTTCCGGCGTCCGGTACATGACTTTGACTCACGGCGATAGTCTTGATTGGGCAGACGCGGCCACCGATAAAGCAATCAGCGATGGCCTTTCGCCGTTTGGAGAAGAAGTCGTCCGGGAAATGAACGACCTTGGAATGCTCGTCGATTTGTCACACGTTTCGTCTGCCACGATGCGAGATGCGTTAGCAATCACGCGTGCGCCGGTAATATTCTCCCATTCGTCCGCAAGAGCCGTCGCCGATCATCCACGCAACGTTCCTGACGATATCCTCCCGCTCGTCAAAGCCAACGGGGGCGTTGTCATGGTCAATTTCTTCTCTGGCTTTGTTGAGCCACGGTCGGCAATCATCATGCAAAAGATGTTCGACATTCGTCGCGAATTGGACGTGAAGCACGGGAACGACAAGGAGGCTTCCAAACGCGACTATCAGCAATGGAAGTTAGCCCACCCAATCCTACCTGGAGAAGCGTCGATCGTAGCCGAACACATTGACCATCTCGTTCGTGTTGCAGGGGTCGATCACGTTGGTATCGGTAGCGACTTCGATGGAGTCGAAACACTCCCCAAGGGGCTTGAGGATGTTTCGTGCTACCCGTTGATTACCGAACTGTTGCTTCGCAAAGGATATCGTGAAGAAGATATTCACAAGATCATGCATGAAAACATCCTTCGCGCTCTCGAACAATGCGAGAGCGCGAAGAAACTGAATTAGAGCATTTTCAAGAACGTAGGTTATTTCACAATGTCGAGCAATTCGACTTCGAAGATCAACGCTTCGTTGGGACCGATCGATCCACCGGGCCCGCCGCGCTCACCGTAAGCCAAATTGGATGGGATAAACAGTTGCCATTTGTCGCCTACAACCATTCGTTGCAAAGCTTCCGTCCATCCCTTGATCACGCCGTTCACTGGGAACTCTGCCGGCTGCCCGCGTTTAATGGAACTGTCAAAAACGGTACCATTGATGAGCTTGCCTTCGTAGTGAACGCGGACCGTGCTGGTTTCGCCGGGTGATTTTCCACTCCCTTTGGCTATGACTTTGTATTGGAGGCCGCTCTTCAAGGTTTGGACGCCGTCCTTCTTTGCATTATCAGCTAAGTAGGACTTACCCTTCTCAGCGTTTACCTTGAGCATCTCTTCCGCTCGAGCCCGAAGCTTTGTCCCGATCGCCGTCGATGCACCTTGCATTTCGGCTTCTGTCATGGCAGCATCTTTTTTGGCAATCGCGGTTTTCAGTCCTAGGATGAACTGCTCGATTACGAAGTCCTTTTCTTCGAAGCCACTGCTTGAAAGATCAGAGCCAACATTGAATCCGATGAGATAGGATTCTGGGCTGGTGACTGCCGCTGGGACGGCTTCTTGGGCATTCGAAGTCATAGGTTGGACGATCAAACTTAAAAGGGATAGGGTGGTCAAAAATCGGTAGAGCATTCAGAGTCTCGATTCAAAAAAACAGATTCAAGACGGCGACAAGGTGCGCCGTCGACGCAAACATGGTAGGGCATTCTCAATAGTGCCGGGAGCCCAGTTCAGCTTCCCGAACGCTGGCGTTTTTCCAAAGATAAGCCGACCGAGCTGACGACGACCGCAATTTTGAAGGCTTTTTTGTCAGAGGATCGCGGGGGCCACCTGAGAATTCAGCTCACGAATCTTAGGAAAACGCTTCTCAATTCAACAATTTTGGGTTGAAATGGATCGAGAAGATGTGACTTGACACCTTCGCAATCAATGGTGATACTCGTTCCTCCACTTTTGAGAAAATTGTTGTGGAAACCTCGGCTAGCCCGACGATTACACACGACCAAAAGCGGGGGATTAGCTCAGTTGGGAGAGCGCTTGCATGGCATGCAAGAGGTCATCGGTTCAAGTCCGTTATCCTCCATTGTTTGTAAACCCTGCCGAATCAATGACTTAGGATACCGCCAGATGTTCTGGCGTGCGGCGTTTCACTTGAAGCCAAAACGGTATATACCGTTTTGGCTCCTCAATATGGAGCGTTTCCTATGCCTCGTCTCACGCAGTCGGTACCCAAATACCGGCGTCACTCCTCTGGCCAAGCGATTGTCACGCTAGGTTACCGAGATCACTATCTTGGCAAGTACGGCACCAAACCAAGCCGTATGCTTTACGATCGGCTAATTGCCGAATGGTTGGCCAGGGATCGAAGTCCCGAGCATGGTTCCGATTCCGAATCGGTTACCGTCAAGGCAATCATTGCCTCGTACTGGCAACACTGTAAACGGCACTACCGAAAGCCAGACGGAACGGCAAGCGAATCTCTTGGTGCAATCCGTTTGTTGCTGAAACCACTGCGCCGGCTTTACGGCGATATGCCAGCAGAGGATTTTGGGCCAAAGTGCTTCAAAGCCGCGATTCACGACTTCATTCCGGGAAGGTCTCGTTGCTACGGCAACAAGTTCATTGCCAGAGTGAAAATGATGTTCAGCTGGGCGGCATCCGAGGATCTTATTTCCGGCGACCTATTCACGCGTATCTCGACCGTCAAAGGTCTCGAAAAAGGTCGATCAGCAGCCAGGGAAACGGAACCAGTCAAAGCCGTTACCAATGACGTGGTTGATGCGACGATCAAATATCTTCCGCCAATGTTGGCCGACATGGTGCGGCTACAAAGAATGCTTGGCGCTCGTCCGGGCGAGATTGTGGCCATGCAGGGAATCGAGATCGATCGACGCAGCGAGGTTTGGTACTACTCTCCGAAGCATCACAAGACGAGCCACAAAGGCAAATCGCGAGTGATGGCCATCGGTTCCAGTGGTCGCGAGATCCTGAAGCAGTATCTGGAAGTCGAGGCAGTTGGCTATGTCTTCAAGCCGAAGCAATCCGAGAAGCAACGACTGGCCATCGTACATTCCGCTCGAACGACCCCGCCGAACGCTGGTAATGCTCCAGGTCGACACGCAGGTCCAAAGCAGTCTAAGCGACGTTTTCGCGAGTGCTACTCGGTTGATACTTATCGCCAAGCCATCGAACGAGCAGCCGAAAAGGCCGGCATAGAAAAATGGTCTCCTAACCAGCTGCGTCACGCAGCCGCCGCGGAGATCCAAGAAAAGCTTGGAATCGAATTTGTTCAAGCACAGCTTGGACATTCATCATCCGCCATGAGTAAACACTACGCGGGGCAGAATCTAAAGCTACTCACGCAAGTTGCGGAGGTGCAATCATGAACTCCACCTACGAAGCCCTTGAATCTGCGATTGAAGCCTCAGAACAAGCCCGCCAAGCGATTCTATCGATTGACGCGACAAAAGACTCTAAGCCTCTCCTCGATGCGGCATACAACGCATTGAAAGCCACAATTCGAAATCTGTCCGAACTCATTAACATCGAAGGAAACTAACCATGAGAATTTACGACAAAGATACGCAAAAGCTAATTCACGACGTTTTAAAAAATGCGGCAAAAGCTGCAGAGCTAGGCCTGTTTCGCGACCCAGGAGATTTAGGGGCATTGGCGAGCGTAATCCGTGAGATCGTTGAAAAGTCTGAAGCATGTCCCGAAGATGCGGAGTCGTCATTGACGTGGTACGCCGATGCAGCAACTGGATTTCATAACGCCGACTGGGATTTGATGGGGACGCTTTACTCGGGAGTCCTCGAGCATT
>JANOAI010000481.1:0-12328 GCA_031411055.1 Pirellulaceae bacterium | reverse complement strand
CTTGCCCATTTTCATCGAAGGCCATGACAACGACGGCCGCCCCGTATTGACGGACGAGTTTCGCTCGGCGAATGAACTCGGCTTCACCGTCTTTGAGACTGATGCTATTGACGATTGCTTTGCCTTGAACGTTTTGAAGTCCGGCTTCGAGAACTTCCCACTTGCTGCTGTCGATCATGACCGGCACAGAAGCGGCCACACTGTCGCCCGCGATCAATCGTAGATACTTGGTCATTGCTTCCGCCCCATCGAGCAAAGCATCGTCCATATTGATATCGATGATGACCGCGCCGTTTTCGACTTGTTGACGTGCGACTTCGACCGCTTCATCGAACAAATTGTTGCGAATGAGCTTTGCAAACGCTCGGCTGCCGGTGACGTTCGTACGTTCACCAACCATCGTAAACTGGGTTTCCGGACGAAGGTTGGCTGGTAGCTGGCCACTCAATCGGGTCCAAATAACTTGCTCCGGTTCCTTGCGCGGTGGAACGTTTCGCACGCGATCCGAAATGGCTTTGATGTACTCAGGCGAAGTTCCGCAGCATCCACCGACGATGTTCAACCAGCCTTGATTGGCGAAATCTTCGATATAGTCAGCCATCGCCGACGGCTTTAAATCGAATTGCCCCATCTCGTTGGGAATACCCGCATTCGGATGGCACGATATGGGGACCGAGCTTACTTTGGCAAGTTCTTCCAAGTGAGGCCGCATCACATCTGGGCCAAGCGCGCAATTCATGCCGATTGACAACATCGGAAAGTGACTGATTGCATTCCAAAAAGCTTCAACGCTTTGACCGCTTACGAATGTCCTGCCACCTTTGTCAAAAGTCGCACTGATCATCACCGGGACCACCCTTCCGCTTTCGCGAAAGTATTCGCTTATTGCGAATAAACAAGACTTCAAGTTCAGGGTGTCGATCGCTGTTTCAGGGAGAAGCAAATCGACTCCACCTTCGACCATTGCGGCAACTTGTTCTTTATAACTGGCGACCATTTCGTGATAATTGACGGCTCGCCACGAAGGGTCATCGACATTCGTACTGATCGCCATCTGCATGGTCGTCGGACCGATGCTGCCAGCCACAAAAAGTTGACGACCGGTCGCAGCGGAAACGATATTCGCCGCTTTCTTCGCGCAATCGACCGCGGCGTAATTGATCTCCCGGACAAGTTCATTAGGCAAGCCAAACTCCACCATTCCAATGGGACTGGCCCCGAATGAGTTTGTTTCGACGATGTCGGCCCCAGCCTCAAAGTACTGGCGATGGATGTCGGTGATCGAATCCGGGTGCGTTAGACAAAGGATGTCGGAGAAGTTCTTTAGGTCTTTGGTGTGGTTTGCGAACCGCTTTCCTCGAACGGCTGCTTCGTCCAGTTTGAGCTTCTGGATCATGGTACCCATGGCACCATCCAAAATTAGCAAGCGTTCTCGAATAAGCCCAGGAAGGGAGTCGGTCGGTCGATCGGTTTTCGGCATTTTTCTCAACAATTCGTCTAAAGGAGGAGCTCTATACTAGAACAGACCGGCATTTCTTCCAAGGTTTGACTGGCCAACATCGGGAATCAATCTTCCGCTGACGGGTGAAAACCTTCTATTCTGCAACAATTGCTGGTCACGGGCTGGTCGCGGGGCCAACCATCCCACAACAATTTTGTCGGAAATCGTCGTCCGAGACGGACGAGCTTTTCCTTCGTCCAAACTACCCAGATTGTTTAAGCGGAACATTTATTAAAGGTAGAAGAGCTTACAACCGATACCACCCGAATAACTACTTCTCTTTTAGAGAATCGCGTAGACGATAAGGTTCATTCGGGACGACTAACCGAACACTCGGTTCAAGGAAACTACGATGGCTACGGAAGGCGATCGACGCACAACTGAAAACTCGACATCCAAGTCCCAGAACTGGAATCGACGCATCGATGCTGGGCATGGCCATAGCAACGTGCCGGTCTTGTTCCGACTCAAGAATCTTCAGCGGGTGAGTGCAAACGATGCAGATAATGCATTGCCTCCAACCAAATTTGATCTCGATTCTGTTCGTCAACCAGCCGAAAGTCGCGAGCCAAATCGAGCCGAGAATTCGGCCCCAGGGCCGCACACGCTTCGCTCGGATGCGGCACGCAAAAGTACCGCAGCACCAAACGCACCCGGCACCAAGCCAGCCGTTGAAGCTAAAGCCGATCCTGTAACGGCGCCTGGAAAGCATGGGGTATCCAATGGCGTCATATTCTTGATAGCGATCGTGGCCATTGCGTTTTCCGTTGGGCGAAAGATGGGAAGCAACGGTTCTATTCCGCCTACATCAACGACATCGATTGCGGCCAATCAATCGACACCGGCCTCGACTCTCGTGGCGGGTTCCGAGTCTCCGAAAGCGACCTCTCAAGCGTCTTCCACGTTGACACCGGAGCCGCTGGTCGTCCCAACACTTCCAACCCTTGCCAGTGATAAGAATTCGGGTTCGACCGAAGCGTCCGACGCTTCCAAAGCAGACGACGCTCCCAAATTTTCGACCTCCAAATCGGAAAACGGTTTGCTGACATTAGATATGGGTCAGTCACTCAAAGCGAAAGACGAATCCGCTAAGTCCGAGGAAGATTCGATGACAGTGCCCTTAACGCTTGGTGACGATCGTTTGGATTCGAAAGCGTCAGACAAACCGTTAGCGGCGGGTTCATTGGAGACTGAAGGCGCAACCGCGGCATCGAGTGCGAAATCCTCCTCCGAACCCAATGCATCCGCTCAGCCTAACTCGCCTCTGCTTTCAACGAATACACCCAACACCGATTTGGAAAGCATGTTTCAGATTCGAGCCAACTACCAGAATGGTATGGCATCGCAAAGTCAAACCGCGGCGTTATCTAAGATGCGTCAATCGCCGCCGAATACTAGTTTGCAAACCAATGCTACTGGTTTGCAACCCAATGTTGCTGGTTTGCAACCCAATGTTGCTGGCTATAAGCCAACATACGGGGCACAAAACAATCCATCGTTCAATCAGGCTCCACTATATAACCAGCCAAACGGGCAAACGGGAACGATTCCATCGCAACCGGTTGGTTATGGAGGACAATCGCGCTCGCCTATCCAAACGCCTACGTATGGCAATCCATCGATGCCCAATGCCGCAATGATTGCCACGCCACAGTACGTTGCTCCGGTAGCGACTATGCCAAACTACGCGCAATCGCAAAGCCAAACCGCACCATCGGGCCCAGCGATTGGAAACGCGCCTTACGCGCAACCTGCGAATCAGCCTTACATCCCACTTTTCAAACCGGCTGACGCCCCTCCGATGAACACCAATGGTTTCGCCGTGCCACCAACAACGACTCCCTACGTTCCAATTGGCAGCCAATTTACTCCCGAGGGCTATGCAAACTGATCGCCAATCATGCGGATATTGGAATTGCGAAACTGATTCGAAATATCTCCTTTTGTTGATAATCAAAACCTGTCCTACGCGTTATTCAAGAATATGAAATCATGAATCCTATCGACCAAGCATTCTTGAATGCATATGCCAAGAAAAAATCGGCTCAGCCGCAAAAACCGTCGGCATCGGCTGAGCAGGTCCGACCACTTGTCGAGAAGACGGGCGATCGGCGAGTATATGCGCATCTGCCGCCAAAGTCCGTTGCACCGCCTCCGCCCCATTTTGAAACGGCAACGCTTGCAACTACCTCGCATGCCATTCCAACGCGAAGATCGCCGAGTATCATCGTCCCGACAGGCGAAGGCCCATCCGTGTTGGTGAATACAAACGGAGCCAGTGCTTTACCCAAAGAGCCAACCATTCGGATTCGCGTCGATCAACCATCCGATTCCAGCAGTCGTCTGCCAGTCCCGCACGTTTCGATGCCAGTCGTGCCGGTCGCAACTCACTCAGAATCTCCCTCGCTGGAAGGAGAGCGACGAACACTCTCTAGCTATCTCCAGAAGTCGCGAGAGTCCATTGAATCCGTGATGCCACGGAGTGGTTTGACGGAATCGAGCGCGACAGCCTTGCCCGAGCCAATTGAAAAACCGGCGATCACGACGCGTTGGTCCACGCCTACCAACCCGCCGGTGCAAAGTCTTCGAATTGATCCTTCACACGAGCGGTATCCGCCTGTGGTCCGGCCTGATACGAACATGCCCTGGTCCCCTTTTGGTGTGGAGCGATCGACGAAGTCAACAGCGTCATCGCAATCAACCGCCGCACGAACCTTGAACCCGACTGTAGCGAGATCGACGTCGTCGATAACGCCGAGTCAACCATCCAGCACGGCTTCTGTGTCCCAGTCTGAAAACGTGTGGGGGCGTATCCCCGGAAAGAAGGTATCGCCCAGCGGTGACTATGAAGCGATGCCATCATCCGGCACCAGGGATCAAAGATCTAGCCGAGAGCCTCCCATAGACACTTCGGTACCGCATCCGCATGTTCTCGCGCCAAAGCATTTCCATGAATTGCCCATTCAAGATGCGAGCCCGACAAGCCGTTCGAGGAGCCAGGCTTCTCAACGAGAAACGATGGCGACCACAAAAATGGCCTTGCCAATCCAAGCCATTTGGGAGGTCGATCAGTTCTTTTGGCCAGCCACCGTCGCTAATTTGCTCGAAACGCAACAAACGGCCTTTACCGACATTGGTCTTCATCTGCAGCATATTCAGAGCAAAGGCCTTCGAGTCTTGTCTGTCACGGGTGGAGAACGCGGCGTAGGCCGTTCCACCGTCGCCATGTGCTTGGCCAAAACCGTTGCCATGGCTGGCCTTCGGGTTGCCATTCTAGACGGCGATTATGAATGCCCAAGCCTGGTTGATCATCTCAACTTGGCAGTCGACTACGGTTGGCAGCAGTGTCTGACGGAAAATATTCCGCTTGATGAGGTTGTCATCCAGTCCATTGAAGACAACGTAGCGGTCGTTCCGCTGACCGATTCGATTCCTGGGTCCACCATCCAGGATCATGCGACCCGGATCAACAAGTTGATCAAGCGATTGTCGCAGGCCTATGATTTTGTGATCATCGATGCGAATCGCTTAACCCATAAAAATCCTCGACTACTCGGCACAGGTGATGAAAGCGTCCTCGATGCGGCACTTGTCATTGTGGACGCCGAACTTAGCCTTCGCCAACGCGTTGACGTCGCGATTGATTTGATTCGCCAGCAAGGGATTCAATCGATCGGCATCGCGGAAAACTTTCATTCAGAAGCGAAATCCTAATCATGTACGAATCGCACTGGAAACTGACAACGCGACCATTCGATCCGCGGTTTAGCAGCGACTTTTACTATCCATCGGAGTCGCATCAAGCGTCGCTTTTAAAACTTCGGTATGCGATCGAAAATCGAAGATCAGTGGCCATACTAGGTGGCACCAGCGGTATTGGGAAGAGCTTTGTAACTCATCAGCTTCGCCAACAACTCCCAGAAAAAACGGGGCCAATCATCCAGGTTGCGTATCCCGCCCTCTCATCGGATGAGCTGTTGCTATACATTGCGCGTCAATTCGCCAAAACCAACGCTTCGACAATCGTTTCACCGTCGACCGCTATCGAAGCCATTGAATCCGCGTTGCGACAGAACATTCAGGATGATCAACATGCGTTGCTGGTTATCGATGAAGCCGAATGGCTTGAAAGCCAAGGTTCGCTCGAAGTACTCCGCTTGCTGTTGAATCTCGGCCTGCAAGAAACAACCTCCGAATCGGCGTTAACAATCGTCCTCAGTGGTCAGCCAATTATCGTCGGGCAATTGGAACGCCACCCAGCTCTTGATCAACGCGTTGCCGTACGATGTCTGCTCGAAAACTTCAACGTCGAGGAAACCAACGCCTACATTGGCCATCGAATTCGACAGGCCAATGGACAGATCGAACAGATCTTTCAAGCCGATGCTCTCGATTCTATCCACCATTTTAGCGAAGGCATCCCGAGACGCATTAACGCCCTATGCGACCTTGCGCTGATGGTCGGCTACGCCCAAGACCAAACGACGATTCGGTCTTCGCTCATCGAAAGCGTCAATCGCGAACTTACGCCGGCTGCATAGCCTATGATTTTCAGATGGCAGACGTTGCCACCAACAAGCCGTTAGCTGATAGCAGTTACAAAGGCGGTCGCATAGTTACGGCAGTGGGAGATGCTGATGAGCAGCTCGCGAATGCCTAGCGAATCTGCTACCTCACGAGCCCGGTTCGTAAGAATCAATGTCGGCTTGCCGCCGATTTCGTTTTGGACCTCGACATCCGTCCATTGAATCCCTTTGGACCAACCGGTACCGAGCGCTTTTAAAGCCGCTTCTTTGGCTGCCCATCGTCCCGAATAATGCTGGTTTGCAGATCGTCGCGATGAGCAGTAAGCTATCTCACGTTGC
This sequence comes from Pirellulaceae bacterium, assembly GCA_031411055.1. GTDB lineage: Bacteria > Planctomycetota > Planctomycetia > Pirellulales > Pirellulaceae > JAIYDQ01. The sequence continues at coordinate 5,962 of JANOAI010000481.1, read as the reverse complement.
GTGAAAACACGGGTCAAAAACATCTCGCCATGCTTTTCGATCATCTGTGCGATTCGAACACACTCAATAATGTCGGTGCCAATGCTGATCGTCTGTCGAGTTTGTACCGCATCGCTCATGTTTTCGCCGTCCGTTTTGTGCCGCATGCTTCCTGAACGCGAGACAGCACTTTACCAGCCACGACTCGTGCACGTTCGGCTCCTTCCGCAAGAACATCACGAACCCAGTCGGGGTTGGCTTCGAGCTCCGCTCGTTTGGCACGCGCGGTGGCGAAATAGGCTTCCGCTGCATCGGCTAAGCGCTTCTTAATGTCGCCATAGCCAAAACCACCGCGTCGATAGATCGCGGCAACTTCATCGATTTCCGCCGGTGAAGCGACCAACTTCAAGAGATCAAACAGGGTGTCGCCGTTGGGTTCTTTCGCTTGATCCATGGGACGCGAGTCGGTGGCGATACGCATGATTTGTTTGCGCTGAGCCTTCGCATCTTCGAAAATTGCCAAGGTATTGTTGTAGCTCTTGCTCATCTTTTCACCATCGAGCCCTGGTACCCTGGCTGCACCCTCCACTATTTTACCCTCAGGCATCACGAAGACGTCGCCATAGTGAGCATTGAAGCTTTTTGCTAAATCACGGCAGACTTCGATATGCTGTAACTGATCTTCGCCGACCGGAACCCAATTGGCATCGTATGCCAATATATCGGCGGCCATCAGTACAGGATAGGTAAACAAGCCAGCGCTTGCATTCAGTCCCTTCGCTTTTTTGTCTTTGTAAGCATGGCACCGTTCAAGCAAGCCCATCGGCGTTCCTGTCATGAGTAACCAACACAGTTGGCTGACCTCCGGGACGTCTGACTGAACGAAAAGCGTGGCCTTGTTGGGATCAAGCCCCAAGGCCAATAGATCTAAAGCTGCGTCCCACACATAGCCCTGCAGCTCTTTTTTGTCGCGAACCGTATTCAGCGCGTGAAGATCGGCGATGAAATAGTAGCCTTGATTGTCGTGTTGCAAGTCGATGTACTGACGGATCGCGCCGAAATAGTTTCCCCAATGGAAACGGCCGGTCGGTTGGATACCCGATAAAACTCTCATAAGGATCGATTCATTATTTGCAGGAGTTTCACTATGGAACAATTGTCTTCAATTGTTCTCTCTCATCGCCTGTTGGCGATCATCAACGAAGGTTCATTTCAAAGAGCGGACGACATCGCGAAAGCTTGTCGCGTTAAGACTAGCGATCGCTTCCGGTAAGGCGTCCACGATACGCGTGCTGACCGTCGGGTCATAATAATTTGCAGTCCCAATTTGGATAGCCGAGGCACCGGCAACGGCAAACTCCATGACATCATCGATCGTTGCAATTCCACCGATCCCGATGATAGGAATATCCAGCTGAGAAGCGACCTGATAGACACAGCGAAGTGCAATCGGCTTGATCGCGGGTCCGCTCATGCCGCCAACCTTGTTCGCCAGCATCGGGCGTTGACGGCGCCAGTCAATAGCCATTCCGAGCACGGTATTGACGCAACTTACGGCATCGGTGCCCGCTTCCGCGGCGGCTTTCGCAATGGCAACAATCGAAGTCACATTGGGCGTTAGCTTCGTCAAAATCGGGAAGCGACTGACTTTGCGAATTTCGCTAACGACCTTATGACAAAGCATCGGATCGGTCCCAAAATCGATTCCACCAGCTACGTTTGGACAGGAAACATTGAGTTCCAGCGCCGCCAGTCCGTCGGCCTCGTTCATGCGTTGGGCGAGGTAAACGAAATCATCGTGTGACTTGCCAGCAATGCTGACGATGATGGGCGTTCCGAGATTTTTCAGATATGGCCAGTGATTGGCCAAAAAATAATCGATCCCATCGTTGTCTAGGCCAATGGCATTCAGGAGCCCAGCGCTGATTTCGACGGTTCGCCATGGAGGATTTCCAGGACGCGGGTCGCGGGTGATTGTTTTCGGAAGAATTCCGCCGAGTTTCCGAAGGTCGACGATGCCGGCCATCTCGCGCGCGTAGCCGAACGTCCCCGACGCCACCAAAATAGGATTGGGAAGGTGAAGTCGGCCAAGTTGAACAGAGAGATCGATCACGGGTTTCAATCGAGAGGCATAAAATGAAAACCGCCCAAGCTTGCCCGAATTGGCCCGAAAAACAACCCCAAACCGCTACTTCCCGACACGTAGACTATCGTAGTAGTCTCGAGCTTGGTCGCGTTGCTTCCTGGGGAGTGGGAGGCTGTCAATCGCTTCGGGGTCCTCAATTTCGGCGGACAGGATCGCTTCTTTGACTTCTTCGCGAGTCACCCCCTTGCGATTCACGCCGCCAGCTTTGCCGCCATAGACCGTTTCACCGTCTTTCATCTCCGTCCTTACCTGTGAGTCAATAGAACGTGTGTCGGTTTCCTTTTCATCTCGAGGACCGGAGCCGCGACCTTCTCCCATTCCTTTTTTCCACTGAAGGCTTTCTTTATCGCTCTTGCCTTTGTTACCTTCTCCGTCGCATTGACCATTTGCACAGTTCTTACACTTCTCCGCCGCATCCATTAGCTGTTTCAAGTCTTTCAATTGCTTGTCGGCTTGATTCATTTTCTCCATCTGCTGCTTCATTTTCTCCATGGCTTTCTTGGCAGCTGCTTGATCTCCATTTTTGAGAGCCTCCTGAGCTTCCTTCATTCCGTTGGCCATCTGCTGCATTTGTTCCATGGCTTCAGCCTGAGCTTGATTGTCGGCCAGCTTTTGTCGAAGCTCAGCGACTTTTTGAGCATCGCCCGCCAATTCCGCGTCGGCGATTTGCTTTTCAAGTTCTTTCGCCGCCGCCTGATGCTCGGCGACTGCTTCCTGAAGTGCCTCGGCCATTTGCTCCATTTGCTTGGCAAGCTTCTCTTGCATCTCCGCCGACATCTTTCCCGATTCGAGATCACTCATCATCTTCTGAAGCTCATCAATCGCTTTTTCGAATTCGCCATCTTGGATTGAATCGGCCATTTTCTCGGCAGGGCCTTTTTCCATCGATTTCAAGCCAGCCAAGTTCTTTCGAAGATTCTCGGAAGAGCCCAATTCGGAACGCCGTTTCTCGATCGACTCCTTTAACTGGTTAATGTCTGAAAGAATTTTTTTGGCATCTTTCGACTGTGGCTTCTGCAAATCTTCGAGCTTGCTCTCGACTTGTTTGAAGAACTCCGCCTCTTCCAGATCATCTTGCTCGGAATTCTCGCGTTGCTTTCGAACTTGCTCCGCCAAATCCTTGGCTGAGTTCTTTACCTGCGTTAAGACGTTTGCGTCAAGCGTCTCGGTCGAAGTCTTCGAAGCGGTTGCGTTCGGTATCAGGAGCGTCAAACCGGCTAACACGATCGGCAGAAGACTCCACAGTTGATACGGCGCCAGTTGAATCGCAAACGCATCACGAACATCGATCCGTTCAGCGGTGCGCTGCGCATCTTCCATCAAGGCTTGGCCGATCGGAGTCGACTGCACTTCCGGGGTCAAGTGCATGGAACTACTGATTCGTTCATTCAATTTCAAGCGCAAGTCGACCTCGGTCGCGGCTTGGAGCAACGTGGGGCGTCGCACCAACGTGATTATCAACGCCGACAATATGCCCACGAAAACCGCTCCAGCACACCAGCACGTCCACCAAAGCTTGGCATCGACAGGAATCGGCCAGATCTTCGGTACAAGCAACCCGACGACCGCAAGCGAAAAAGTAATCAACCCGTTTTGGCTGAGCCAGTGTAGGAATGACTGAACCACCAGTCGCCAACGGGCCCGAATTACCTGCTGCTGAATTTCGTTCATTTTGAGGGTCCGTCGACAGTATGAATGAGCAATGGCTAGCGCGAGGAAACAGCCGTTCTGTTCAGGAATCGCAGGATATGCTGCAAAGACCGGGCGCGACACTTACCGCGTCAAAGCCTTATCCTTTGATCGTAGGGGATGTGCGCGAGCAAAGCAACGAGCTGTTTTTCACAGCCTGGTGTGTAAAAAATCAGATGTAAGGATTGACCGCACCGGAAAACTGGATAGGATTGTTGAGATAGCGTCTCAATTACATTAACGCCTCCCGCCGTTCAACCTATGTCGCCCACAACAATCGCTACGATCGATGGTTCTTCCGAGACCGAACGCCTCATTTTGGTGTTGGCTCCGTGTGACCAAGATGGACAGTGCTTGGAGCTTGTTCGTCAAACTTTCTGTGAAGCACTTGGTTGGTTTACGCAAAGCCGCGTTCGCATTGCTCGCGACGAAGTGAACGGCTTACGAAGTGCCTTAGGGATGACTTCTGGCACAAAACGAAAAATGGCCAGCACCTCAGCGCCGGCCATTCTTCAATTTCCTACACAGCATTCCGCCTAAACGGCTGGAGCGAATTGAATCGCACCGCGAGCCTGTGACTCGCAACCGACCGAATATCAGCCAGCTTGGGCAGCGCGGCTTGTTGTCTGAATGGTCCGATATTCTCGGATGATCTTGGTAAGATCATCGACCCCGTCTTGTTCTTCGAGCAAGATATTTTCTAAGAAGATGACGAGTGGACGATCGGCTTCGCACGCTTCGATGGCTTTCGTATAGAGCTCGACGGCCTTCGATTCAAATTCCAAACCATACTCCAGCAACTGTTGAACGTCGCTGGATTGCTTGACCGCATTTCGCTCGGCTACAGGAACGCCACCGAGTGCCACGATCTTCTCGCCAATCAGCTTTGCATGACCAAAGGATTCTTCGGCACTTTTGAAGAACTTGGTAGCGTATACTTCTCGCCAAATGCCTTGCACAACGAAACCCGCTTGCGAGTATTGAGCGACGCCAGTCCACTCATGACGCAAACAATCGTTGAGTAGGCTAATAACTTGAGTGAGATTCATAGTAAAACTCCTTGGGTGTGATTCGGAACAGCACTAGGCTGAGAAATTTTTTGACTGACAGGTTGTCGTTAATGGATCTTAGGCATCGAGAGCCACGGGTTTCAACCCGAGATGCGATAAATCAGCCTCTTTTTCGAGAAGAAGTCGCCTACTATCGGACTGATGATAGTGAATCTCATTTCAGACTAGCAATGACCCGTTCCGCCGCAAGTCGACCGGAACGAACACAATGAGGAATCCCAACACCACGGTAAGCATTACCTGCCAGAGCTAGAGTTGGAAACGTTTCAAGCTTATTTTCGATGACGTTCATGCGATCGAGATGTCCGACACAGTATTGGGGCATCGCTCCTGGCCAGCGAACGACGATATGCCAGCTTGGCTGAGTCAATACCTTCAAAAGCTCTTTAACATCCTTCCAAGCGCGATCGAAAAGTTGCTCATCGGATTCGTTGATCAATTCTGGTCGCACCGCTCCCCCCAAAAACACGCGCAAGAGAATTTTATCGGGCGGCGTGCGTCCCGGATACTTCTCGCTGGTGAAGCTAATCGCGAGCGAGTCCCGTCCCTCGATCTGAGGAATGACCAATCCAAAACAAAAAAGCTTAGGGTCGATTTCATCGCGATTTACTAACATGGCGACGACTGCAGAATCCGCATAATGAATCGAACCAAGTTGTTCGCTGATGGCCGTCGAAATCGGATGAAGCAGTTCTGCCGCTGGCTTGGCCGGACAAGCCATAATCACGGCGTCAAAAACGGTCTCTTCGATTGCCGACGAGGCTGAATCCAAAAGGCTTCTCGTCGTAACAATCCACCGGATCTTTTCAGACGGATTGGTTGCGTCCACTGAAGAACCTTCATCGAGCATCACCGAATTCTGCGTCGAGTCCATTCGACTTGGACCAACAATGGGAACCAGGCTTTCCACCTGTCGAGATGTTCGGATACGATCGCTGGGTATCTTGTCGGCAATGGATTGAATCCAAGCTGACATTCCGAGTGGATGCGAAACAAATTGATCGTAGCGTGCCCCCGAAGCTTGTTTCGCGGATCGAGTGGCATCTGAACCATCGTTTCGTTTGGCACGGGCGGCTCG
>JANOAI010000480.1:0-7038 GCA_031411055.1 Pirellulaceae bacterium | reverse complement strand
TATACCAAAACGCAAATATTTAACATTGATTAGCATATTTTAAACCGGTATTTAAGTTGGGGGGTTCGGATTTTTGTTTGCCAAAAACGTTAGAAAATGTTAATGTTACCAAATTGACACATCTTCAAGATTCGACCGGCGAGTGCCTCGGCGCGTCCGAGATCTCCGGGAACACGGCCATTGAATAAAATGAGTGGATGAAGATTGCCATCGCCCGCATGAAAAACGTTGGCAACACGGATGCCGGTTTCGCGAGACATTTCGCCGATGCGTCGTAAAGCTTCTCCCAGTTTCCGACGCGGCACAACTCCGTCCTGCACGATGAAGTCGGGTGAAAGCCGCCCCACGGCGCTAAACGCGCTCTTGCGTCCTTTCCAAATTGCCATTCGCTCGACTGCGTCTCTGGCCGGACGCGCTTCGATTGGCTTGCTGGCAGTGATGATCGCGTCGAGACGCTTACGGTCTTCAGCGACAACTTCGCGAGGCCCTTCCAGCTCGACGATCAGTACCGCTTCCGCACCCGCGGGATACTCTGCATGAACAGCGGCCACGGCAGCTTCGAGCGCGAGTGCGTCCATGATCTCCATTGCACCCGGAAGCAAACCGCTAGCGATCACAGCGGAAACGGCATCGCCGGCCTCTTCCAGCGACTTATAACCAGCTAGCACTGTGTGAAAGCACTCAGGTTTGGGCAACAGCTGAAGCGTGACCTCCAACGCGATGCCGAACAAACCTTCGTTTCCGGTGAAAAGCCCACACCAATCCGGACCGACGTTCTCCCGACTTGCACTTCCCCACTCGACGACTTCACCGGTAGCGAGCACAGCCTTGATGCCGAGCACATGATTCGCGGTCATTCCATATTTGAGGCAATGTGCGCCGCCAGAATTGAATGCGACGTTGCCACCGATGGTACAAATCGTCTGACTGGATGGATCGGGAGAATAGTAGAGACCGTGCGGCGCGGCGGCAACGCTCACAGCCGTATTGATGACGCCGGACTCGACCACCGCGACGCGATTCACGGGATCAATTTTGAGTATTCGATTGAGCCTATTCATCGCGATAATGATCCCTCCTGCAACCGGTAACGAGCCTCCTGAAAGACTCGTTCCGCTGCCGCGCGCGACGAATGGCAATTTTTCTTGGTGACACAATCGGACTAATGCGACCACTTCATCGTTCGTCTCAGGAACAGCAACGGCAAGTGGTGTTTGATGAAAGGCTGTCAATCCGTCGCTTTGATAGGCAGCAAGTTGTTCCGAGCGAAGCAGCAGCTGATCCGGCCGAAGGAGAGTCTTGAGTCGTTGAATTGCAAGTTGGCTCATATTGAATTTTTCCTTCCGACGAAATCCCGCAGGTTCGTCCTGCGGATCGTTCGGCTTTTCGCTAAACATGAAACGCTTTTCTCCCAGCGACCAAGCAAGGTAAGTGCAGAATCGATGTTTAGCGCAAAACCGAAACTTCCGCGGGGTAAACCCACGGGATTCTTTGTATATCGCAACGCGCGTCTTGACGCTAAGTTAGTTAGGGGCATTTCCTCAGGTTCCTCACTTACGTATCGAATTCCGGGCTTTCACTTCGCGACGTCGAGCATGCAAAATGAACTCCGTGTAGCCATTGGGTTGCTCTCCTCCTTTAAACACAAGGTCGCAAGCAGCTTGAAACGCGGTATTTCCCTCAAAGTTCGGCGACATAGGTCGATAACTTATGTCGCCCGTGTTTTGGCGATCGACTACGGTTGCCATCCGGCGAAGTGTTTCGTTGACTTGTTCCCGCGAACAGACACCGTGCCGTAACCAGTTGGCGATATGCTGACTTGAGATGCGCAAAGTGGCGCGATCTTCCATGAGACCAACATCATGAATGTCTGGCACTTTCGAGCAACCCACACCGCTGTCAATCCATCGCACGACGTAGCCTAGAATACTATGCACATTGTTGTCGAGTTCTTGTTGAACTTCCTCTGCGGTTGGCCATGCTGAACCTTGCAGCGGCAAGGTCAAGATCGCGTCGAGGCTAGCTCGCGATCGCTTGGCAAGTTCAGTTTGACGCTGCGCTACATTCACCTCGTGATAATGCAGCGCATGAAGTGTGGCTGCGGTGGGAGAGGGAACCCAAGCCGTATTTGCTCCGGCCATGGGATGCGCACGCTTCGTTGAGACCATCTGTGCCATCAGGTCAGGCATGGCGTACATTCCCTTGCCAATTTGCGCGCGACCGCGCAGTCCGCAAGCGAGTCCGTTGTCCACGTTCCAATCTTCGTAGGCAACGATCCATGGCTGCGACTTCATGGTATTCTTTCGTACTACCGGACCGGCCTCCATGCTGGTGTGAATCTCATCGCCCGTGCGGTCGAGAAAACCCGTATTGATGAAGACCACCCGATCCTTCGCAACGCGGATGCATTCCTTGAGATTGATCGTCGTGCGGCGTTCCTCATCCATGATTCCTAGCTTAACTGTGAAGCGAGGCAGACCGAGCGCATCTTCAATCCGACCGAACAGTTCACAGGTCAACGCGACCTCATCCGGACCATGCATCTTCGGCTTCACGATGTAAATACTGCCGGTACGCGAATTGCGGAACTTGCCTTGGCCCTTCACATCAAATGACGAGATCAGGCACGTGAAAAAAGCATCGAGAAAGCCCTCGGGAATTTCTTTTCCTTCGCTATCGAGCACCGCGTCCGTGAACATATGATGGCCGACGTTTCGCACAAAGAGCAAACTTCGCCCCGGCAGATTCATCGTTCCGCCATCGGACTTGTTGTAGGTGCGGTCAGGGTGTAGCGTGCGAGTCAACGAGCGACCACCCTTCTCGAACGTCTCGGACAAATCACCTTGGATCAAGCCAAGCCAATTGGCATACGTATGCGCTTTATCCGTCGCGTCTACCACCGACACGGAATCCTCCATGTCTTGAATCGTCGTGATTGCAGACTCAAGCACCAGGTCCTTAATACCAGCAGCGTCGGTCTTGCCGATGGTGTGAGCGCGATCAAACTGAATCTCAATGTGCAAACCGTGATTGACAAGCAGGATAGTCGACGGCGTCGTGGCCGCTCCAACATAGCCGACAAATTTCGCATCGTCAGTAAGTGTCGATTGCTGGCCGCCAACCAACTTGACTAAAAGCTGTCCGCCTTGAACAGCATACGCAGTTGCATCCTTGTGACTGCCGCTGGCGAGCGGGGCTGCTTTATCCAAGAACTCGCGTGTGAAGGCGATGACTTTCGCACCCCGCTTAGGGTTGAAGCCGCCGGATTTTTCGCAGCCGTCGGCTTCCGGAATCACGTCTGTTCCGTACAGTGCGTCATAAAGACTCCCCCAGCGAGCGTTAGCTGCATTGAGCGCGTAGCGTGCGTTGGTGACAGGCACTACCAGTTGTGGCCCGGCAATGTTCGCCACTTCATTATCAACATTCTCGGTAGTCGCCGAAAAATCTGGCCCTTCGAGTAGAAGGTAACCGATCTCGGTCAAGAACTTCTTATAGGCTCCCGCATCATGCGGCTGGCCAGCGTGGGCGCGATGCCACTCGTCGATCTTGGTCTGTAGTTCGTCCCGTTTGGCTAGTAGTACTCGTACTCTAGGCGTGAGATCGGCAACAATCTTTTCAAACGCGGCCCAGGCGGCTGCTGGATCGAGCCCCGTGCCGGGGCAGATACGTTGAGTAAGCAGATCATGCAGAACAGCAGCGACTTGGAGACGGCCTTGTAAAATGCGTTGTGTCATAATGTTGATTTGATTGGTTTCTCGTTACTTCGTTTCTGAGTTGGCTTGGGTAATCGCATTAACGTTCAATTTTGTATCCGAAATTGTAGCGGAACGGCGCAAGCCGTCCGGTTTCGTTGAGCATTCTCGTATTTCACCGGACGGCTCGCGCCGTTCCGCTACCAAATAAATAGTATTGCGGTGAAGCGAGCAGCCGATGAAAGTTTTCTCGTTGTGCGATGGACAAGTTTGTCCGTTGGACCGCACGAATTCATTTGTTGCTCGCCTTATCGCTTGGTGACACTGAGATTGTCCATGAAGTAAATCTCGTCGTCGCTGGATACTTCTGTCCGGATCACCAACGTTAGGCGAGAGATCTTCCTGGCTTCCAAAGCAGCGCGGATGTCATTTGCGGCGAATGCGTGCTGGGGGATGGCTGTATCCAAGAAAAATCCGATGGTATCGTCCGCCGACGAACGTGCGGAGAAGCCGAAGAACGCGATGAGCGTCCAAGCGTAAATGGCGATGGGGATTAGGAACAAGCGCTTCATACTCAGCGTCCAGGCGAAAGTGGTTTAGTGATCAATGAGTCTATCCTGCGGAAAGGGATCCTCGCTCATCGGCGAATGACGGCCAACCAGTCTTCGGTGGACTCAGTAGGCGGATTGCCTATCGCGACAGAGCCGCCACCAGTAACAGTATTGACGGAGCCGTTCACGAGTGCTCCGCCGGTACGTGGATTGAACCATTTCACGGTAAAACCGTCCTTCGCACCTGAGAGATCAAGGTCCGTCGTGCCGCCACTCGGGAGATATACAAGATAGACCTCGTTCGTTTTGGCGAAACAATACTTGGAGTTGTCGTCTTGAGTGTTGCCGATCAGCGAGTTGCTGCTCAACATTTCCGCGAAGGGGATCCTCTCGGTTCGGAGGAAATCCAATGCGATACGGCAGTAGTCCCAGCTCTTATCGCGACTGCGGAAGTCTTGCAGAACAAGATCGTTTTCGGGCAGGGAATAGCCAAAGTAGTATTCAACCCCTGCACCACCCGCCATGAGCGTGCCCCATAGCGTTAGTTTCCGGATATCGTGCATTGTGTAGGGGGGGGATTTGAAGTTGCCCTCAGCCTTGGAACCCTTGAGCTCTTTCTCCACTGCGATGCCGTCGTGGCCTTTGTATCCCGGATCGGGCGGTACGCCAAGACTCGCCGGATTCTGTTCGTCATTCGCGACAACCCATGGGCGTCCAGCGGCGGCGGATTCACGCAGCCATTTCAAAGAGCGTTGGTGGGCCGCTTTCCAAGAGTTTTGCAACGACACGCCAGTAAGCAGAGACTTGTCTCCCAGCAAAGGCTCATACACCTGTTCCTGCTGGGGCGGGAACGTATGAATGACGATGTGATGTCGATAGGGATCCGTATCATGAAGGAACTTCACCATGTCGCGGATTTCGTCGCTGCTCTGTGTGTTCTCTTCGCCGATGTTCCAGTTGAGCGCGAGAGTATGAGCGAAGCGTGCGATGAGCTCGCGGCAATACAACTTGCGTTCAATGCCAAGCTTTCCGCCGTCGAGCGACTCGCGAATGATTCCGTCTTTTCGGTTTGGGCCGAGACGATTGTCGTCCATTTCATTCTCTTGAAGTTTGAAATGAAGATAGAGGCCGCGTGCCGTCGCGTGATCGAACACTATCCCCCATTGGTCAAGCTTCGAGCAATCGTAATTTAGTTTTGTATCCCGATCGACGAATGGCCAAACGTTATCGCCGTCTCCGGATGCATTGTAGGTGAGGAAGGAGAAAGCATTGAGACCCTTATTTGCGAGGTAGTTCAGCGCGCCGATCATTCCCTTACCCTTGCCTTCGCGCCACGTTGGATCACCCATTTTCCAATCGGCAACGTGTGGCTCCAAGGACTTAAGTGGTGATTTGTCAGGCTTGCCGGCGCTGGTATTGTCGAAGTCGCGATACGCCAGCAGCGTTTCGGGCGAGTCGGGACCGGCTTTGAAAAAGTACTGCTTCGAACCGGCGAATTGTAAGTGATGATTGCCGACGTACTGAAGTCGTCCCTGTGCTCGGAAATCGCGGCCGGATTTGTCTGTCTCTGCGATCTTGAAGCTGCCGCTTTTGCCATCGAAGGGCTTCAACGACTCGCCACCGCCTTCCAACGCTACGTTCTTACCTCGCATGAATGACACAGTATAGTTCCATGTCCCCGATTTGTCGGGCGCAAGATGGGCTCGCCATTTTGTACCCGATTCTGCTGAGCTGTTGACAGCGTCTCCGTCAGCCGCGAAGTAGCCTGGTACGTTATAACTGGGTGAACCTGATTCGTGCGTGAAGGTGACGTTGATCGCGAGATCGGTAAAGGCATTGGGTTGCGTATCGCGTTCATGTGCAAACGGACCATCAAGCGTAAGGGTGACCTTGTGCCACTGTTTCAGCTCGCCAGTGATCAAGACCTCACCTTTTCCGTCAGGTTGACGTGGTGCGGTGATCGGTGACTTCAAGTCGTTTGAAAATGCAGTGAGTCCAAAGGCCAATCCGGCAACCATCATCAAGACTGTAGCTATTCGTTTCATAGAGAGTGGACCAATGAGTGAGATGTGGAAAAATGTTCGAGGTGAAATGATTGATCAATTACGGTAAGTTTGGAAAGATATTTTTTCATCCGTTTCCAGTCCGTCGTTGGTAACTTGAGCCGACGGACTAGAAGTCCGTCGTACACTCAATCCGAGTTGGAACAGAGCGTTTTCCCTATTGGGTTTACTTTTGGAAGTTCTTCCCAATTCCCGCACGTTTTCCGTCGTCTTTGAGGGCGCCCGGTTCCCAGTTTCTCGCAATGTCGATATCGGCCGCGACCTTCTCGATAAGAGCTGTGATGTCTACATATCCAACACGGTTGTACATCGCAGGAACGTAGTGAGCGTCGCGGATGGCGGCGTATTTTTTCCAATGCGATAATGCATCTTCAAGATGATGAAGCGATGCTTCATGATCGAACTTGTCGCTATTGGCATCAAACATCGCCAGCGCGCAGGAGCCGCGAATCTTCGATGCGTAGTAACGTCCCAACCAAGCAAACGCTTCACCATCGTTCACATTCTTTTGCAGCTCGGGGTCTTGCTTAGCAGCTTCGCGAAGCTGCTCGAGCGAAGCAAACGTTTTGGATGCAGCACCGTCAAGAGCAGCGGCAATCTCCAGCGGTGTGGTTTCGGTCATCGGTTTACGCTCGGTAAGACGTGTGCGCCAGTCACGAATGCAAAGCACCTCGGAGCCCGGCATCGAGTTGCCTTCCATGAACTTCTGGACGGTGTAGAAGCCCTTGCTTC
>JANOAI010000479.1:0-8687 GCA_031411055.1 Pirellulaceae bacterium | reverse complement strand
CGATTGCTTCGGTCACTTCGTTGAGATCGACGATTGGCTTGAAAATACATGTCTCCGCGCCCAGCGATGTGGCGCGCAGAATCGTTTGCATCGATACCATTGCCCGGATCGTTTATTGTCTCACTCGCGGAAGCCTAAGGTGCACGACTATCCCCGATGGCTCCCTACGTTCCAGGACAATGCTCCCGCTATGATCTTCCATGATCGACTTGCAGATACGAAGACCAAAACCCATCCCACCCTCCTTTGTCGAATAGTTGGGTTCCAATAGCAATGGAATCCTTTCGGACGCAACTCCCGGTCCGTCATCGCCGATCTCGATCTGTACGTCCGACCCCGACAGCTTCGTCCTCACGTAGCACTTCCGATTCTTCGTGTCGACGGAGGCAACGGCTTTTACCGCATTTTTAAGGATATTCACGAGAACTTGGATGATTTGGACCCGATCGCCTTTAACCATCAATGGTGATTCTTCTAGCATCAATTTCATGCTGACACGTTGATCCCGGATATCGAAGTCAACCAACCTGGTCGCTTCGATAACTACCTCGTTGACGTCCAGCTCGGCTAGATTTGGCCTTGCGCGAAAGCCATAACTTCGAAGCCGACCGACGATCTCACCCGCACGGATCGTTTGGCTTTGAACCTGTTTGAGGATGTTTATTAGCTCTTCAACGGAATAGTTTGAGTTTTTCAATCCGAGCAACATTCCGCCCGTAAAGTTGCTGATGGCGGCAAGCGGCTGGTTGATTTCGTGGGCTAGTGCGTTCGCCATTTCCCCAATGATTGCAACTCTTTGAGCATACGAGCGAGATTCAACCAGATACACGGCTGAAGCTCGTTGTACTTGCTCTATGAGGTGTGCCAATCCTTTCGCTTTTTCCACGCTGGAGAAAATACCAAAGTCGATGCCGTGCTGAGCGGATGTGAATGTCGCGTTGTCGGTATGAATGATTACCTTGGTTCGTGATTTTCGCTTGACGAATTCTCGCACCACTTCTAAGCCATTGTCTTCCAACAACCTTAAACCCAAGACGGCAACGCAAAACTCAAACTGATCGATGAGATTCATTGCGTCCACGATGCAAGAACAGGAGTCGACTGAGTATTTTGCGTTCCTCAGTCCACGCTCTACAAGCTCGCGTTGTAACGGATCCCCTTCAAGATGTAAAATATAACGAACGAAGTCAAGACCAACTGTCTATTTGATTTCGCCAACTTCGCTTCTGGAGGAATACGTTGAAAATGCGATTCGCCAAATGCATGCTGCACTGCAAGTGCACGAATCGAGTGAGAGTTTTTTTTCGCGCTACGATGAATCGAATCCAGGATGTATTGTCCTTTCAGTTAGGCAGTACGACAAAAAGGCTACCGACTTCTTGGAGCAGACGCTAGCAAGGAACAAACATGCGCAAATAATCCTGAACGTTTGCAATTGGAGTGTGCAACACGTCGTTCATTCAATTCAGCAAGGATTTGCTGATTTTTTTGATCTCAACTCAGCCGCAGAACGTACGCTGACTACCCTATCCATGGCAATAAGACGCGACCACTTAAGTCGCGAAGAACATCGCTTTGATTTCCCACAAACCGTTTCGGATGCTCTCAATGCAGAAGAAGCAGAAATCTTTCGATTGATTATTCGTGGGCGAACAACCAAAGAAATCAGTGCGGAGTTAGCTTTAAGTGTCCGCACTATCCATTACCGTAAATCAGCGATTTTCAGTAAACTCGGTATCCACCATCGGAATGAGGCGTTTGAGATTGTTCGAAAGGTCTGGCACGACCGTCACGGAAAACTTCCACTCCCTCATTTCCAGGAAGTATGCGAATCGGACAAAGCTGAGAACTTAGAACACCAATCGTAAGGTGCCGTCTCCTCTGATAAGTCAACGAAGCGTGCGGCATTTGCAATGCCCACATGACTGGCTGATCTTCTCGCTACACTCGCCGGTCGAACAGCGCCATTGGATTGCGGCGCTCGCGTTTACGTGTAAGACGTCCCCTATGAAAGTGAAATCCTCCATGATTGTTCGCTTCAAAGGAAATGCATCTGTATGAACATTGACTCGATTGATCGATCGGAAGCCCACACGCCAGAAAATGCGACGATACACTCAAGTTCTAGGAGCACGCAGTCAATAATAGTGAAGGCGATAGCTGCGGAAGACAGCCGGTGTTTTTCGGTAAACCGCAGTGGTCCGTGCTTGGCAAATCCGAGAGACCAAGAATCAGCATGAGAAACTCAGGCATCCTTTGTAACGTGTTATGTTATCGAATATGGATAATTTACCCTCAGCGATCCCGTTAAGCGTCTATCTCGTGGACGATGATCGGGCGGTGCTCGAAAGCCTTGCATTTGTGCTCGATAAAGCTGCGTTTGAGTGCAATGCATTCCAAGACCCAGAAGACTTTTTAGAATTTCTCCCGATCGACGGAATTGGTTGCGTGATTGTCGACCAGTCCATGCCGGCGATGTCAGGTACGGCGCTCTTGCGCGAGCTGCGAGCTAGAAAAGTCAACAACCCAGTTATCTTTCTAACCGGTTGCGGCACTATTTCAACCGCGGTCGAAGCGATGCAACTTGGCGCAATAGACTACTTCGAAAAGCCGATCGAACATGCAAGGCTTTTGGAGGCAGTGAATCGATCTCTTCAACTCGACATTCAGCGTTTTCTCGACGCGCAAACCAGAAGTACGATTGATCGCAAAATGGAAATGCTTACTACTCGCGAACGAGAAGTAATGAATTTTATTATCGACGGCTTATTGACAAAACAGATCGCGACGAAGCTTGGGATTTCTATCAAAACAGTCGAGGTCCATCGAAGCCGTCTCTCTAAAAAGTTGGGCGTGAACTCATTTGCGGCGTTGGTTCAATTGCTCAACCAGTATCGAGATGAGGGAACCGATGGCGGGTGAAGAAATGGTGTCAAGTGATGATAACCCTCTCCCGCAAGCGGGAGAGGTTACAAATACCGAGTAAATTCAATCGTTCTAAGCCGGACCGTCTCTAAAGCCTGGACTCCAGCGCAACGTGGCGCGGTCAGCTAAGCACCCAAGCAAAAATTTGTTCCCTGATACACGTAGCAGCGAGACTCGGAGAGAATCGCTGCTACGTGGTTATGCTCAATTGCTTCTGGTTTGGTACTTACTTCTGGCCGTCTTCACAGTGTTTAATACAGTCGCGGCAGGCTTTCGCACAGGCTTTGCAGGCTGCGTCATGGTCAGCGTGCTTTTCGCACTCGGCCAAACACTTTCGACTAGCATCCTCGCATTTTCCCATGATAGCGGGTGTGCACGTCCCAGCTTCGCATTGGCGAGCGCACTTAACACACTCCCGATTACAGGCCACGCAGGCGCGCAGGCAGGCCAAACGCGATGGATCTTTAGACATGGCCGCTGCGCAAGAATCGACACACTCCAGGCACGCATCCGCACACGTCCAACACACCTCGTCCGAGTGTTTGTCCGACTTGGCACTTGTCGTCTGAGACAGGCTAATCGAGACCAGTGCAATGACTCCCGTCAGGCTCAACAATACATTTCTACGTAACATCGGTTCAATCCTTCAAAACAGTTTCGGAGATTCCAAAGCGTGACAGAAAATTTTGCCAAGCCGTTGCCTACTAAGCAAAGGTCGTACCAGGAGCCGTGGTACGATCAAATAGATGCTAACCGTGCTTGTGAGCTTTCCTCGCGCAAGCCTTATCACCGCCTTGATCGGTTTGCGCTCAACCTGATTGACAGACTGTCAAACATCGTCGTGAAGATTAGTCGCTGAGCCATTCTGAACCAGCTCACGCCGATGTTTTGACTGAATCAGTTCTGCAGTTTTAAAGAACGGAAAAGTCTGTCAAAATTTGAAGTTGCCAGACAGATGACCTCATATAACGCGATGCGAGGCTTTCCCGAACGCGGTTCCCATTCTTGATGCTTTATCATTAGTTGAACGGTCCCATATCTAACACAACGCGCAAGCGAATGGCTTGGCCAAGGAAATTGCAAAAAACCACTCGCTTGCGCTTCGTGTTATCGCTGGAGTAGAGCGGACAAACTCATGCGGTACGAAAGCACAAGCTCGACTATCCCACTCTCTCAACTGGCTTGGTCCCCGTGAATTTTCGATAGACCAGATTCAGCATTTTTGCATCAAAATGCTGTGGGATACGGGCGGTAGAATGGCTGGTGTGGGTGCTGGCTGGCTGGGAGGAGGATCCGACATGGGTGGAGGTAGTTGGGGTGGATCGCCAGGATCGGGAAGTACAGGGTCTGGATTGCGTGGTGCTGGAATTTCCGGATCAGGGTAAGCAGGTCGGTATTCCGGATCCTCTTTAGGTGAACCCGACAAAAGAACGGGCGCTCGATCCTCAGCAACTGAGCTCTCGACGGTAGAGCTCCATGGCTCTTCAAGGAAAAATTTAGATCCGCTTCGTTGTGTTGTGGTGGCCAATTGCATTGCTCTCACTATCCGTTCTCTTTCGCTCTGTGTATCATTATCCTTAGTAACAAGCACGCCGTTGGTCCTTCGATCACCACGGCGTACGGAAGAGTACGCAACCAGCGTGCCGCGCTTCGATTTTTCGTTTCCTCGCTTCGTCGGCCTCCGTTGAAGGGCGCCGCAGGCTCTCACTATCATCCAAAAAAATGATTCGAGCAAAGGCAGTATCGGGCCGCTTATCAATAGCGGCCAACGACCGAGGATCAATGCATAATGAGCGGTCCAGCATTTCATCGATGATTGACTGGAAGGTGCGTTCGAGCATTATTGTGATCCATACACCGCAATCATGGCACAGTAAATGATCGCGATTGTGATCACATGGCACATGAATTGCGACCACTGAAGACGCTGTTGAATTCTGGCGATGTTTGTTGGCTTCAGTCTGTTAAATAGGTAATCCCACTCATGATAGTATCATGCTTTCTAAAACATATTTCTCGGCGTCTAGCCGTGATTGTTGGGATTGCGGCCATGCCGATTTGCGCCCAGCAGTCTGAGAATGGGTCGCCGCCTGCGACCCCCCAGACGCTAAGTCAGGGCGTGACCGGTGCTTCACCGTCCAATGCGAATGGACATGTTCCACCAGTTCCTCCGCAACCGTATGCCTCGCAGCAAATTGACGCCGGCTCGCAAGTCTTTGACAACGGAAGCGTACTTCTAAGGGGGCCGGTGCATGAAGCATTTGCCGAGCAGTATTCCGAGAAAGCGATCCTCGGAATGATTGTGACGCGAAGGCCACCGGAAGCAATTGATGAAATTCCGCCTGACGCAAAACCACTTAGTCAGGCCGTGACTTGGATTCCCGGTTACTGGGGGTGGGATGAAGAAACCAAAGATTTCGTGTGGGTCACTGGAATTTGGCGGCAGCCTCCGCCGGGCCGATTTTGGGTACCTGGTTATTGGGATCCCGTCCAAGAAGGATTTCAGTGGGTATCGGGATTATGGGCCGACGAACAGCTGGAACAAATTGAGTATCTGCCAGCACCACCTGAGTCTGTGACTGCTACAGCCAGTAGCCCATCACCGGGAGCAAACTATTTTTACGTCCCAGGCGCTTGGTCGTTTCGCGATAGACAGTACCAATGGCGGGCCGGATACTGGGCGGCTGGCAACCCCCAATGGATCTGGGTCCCGGATTGCTACGTTTGGACGCCCAATGGTTACATCTATAGGAGCGGTTATTGGGATCACCAGATCTCCCAACGCGGGACGCTGTTTTGCCCAGTTCAGTTCCAGACATCTCAGCGCGTTCGCTTCCAGCCCAGCTACGTTGTCAATACAGATTTTAACTGGCTGGCTAACTTATTCGTTTATCCGGCGTATCGACATTACTATTTTGGAGATTACTACGCGACCCAATATCGCCAACAGAACATTGTTCCGTGGATTTCGTATTCGCAAAATAGCGGAGGCTTTGATCCAGTTCACAGCTACTACGCGACGCAACGTCGAAACGATTTAGTCCAAGTCACTCAGCTCCATCAGCGTTATGACCAGGATCAACGCCTACGTCCAGCGCGTGGGCTAGACGAACAGATGAATCGGCCTCAAACCAACGCTGGAGTTTCAACGCCATTGCTCACCGCAGTAGCCATTACGGCTTTGACGAAAAACGCAACTGAGCTTCGCGGCAAAGGTTGGGATCTACCCTTCGCTTACGGCCAACAGGATAACTTGAAAGCTCCCCGATCGTCCAACAATGTCGAGCTTATGCGCGAACTACAAAGTGCACGCATTACCACCGAAAGCACGCAGTCCCGTTCTCGGAATGAGCCGGGTCAGCCCGCGATTCAACTTGCACCTGGCCTTAGCTTGCGACTACCAAAACGCATTCCGAATGGAACACAAAACCAAAACCCGCGTTCGCAATCGAGCAACACAACGCCTAACATCAACGGCAACCGGCCTGACAACCAAAATCGTTCTCCGGGGTTTAATCCCAATGAACGCAACTCAAATCAGAATCCTCTCAACCGGCCGACACCCAATAACGGTCGTCCCAATATAGAGCTGCCGAAAAGTCTCGTCCCGAATGGCCTAGTTCCCTCTATGCCGCCTAATACCCAGCCTCAAACTCCACAACCTCGGCAGCCATCCGTCCAGCCACCTCAATCGGGAAAGCCGGGAGGGCCCGTGGATGATAAAAAAGCACCGCGTACACTCCCTGAGTCGATAATACCCAACGGCCTTCGACCACTCATCGACGCCGTCCCAAAGCAGAATTTGCCAAAACCGAATTCGGGTGGCTCCTCAAAGGACGCTCCATCTCGTGGTGAGGGTAAAGGTAAAGGTAAAGGAAGTGACAAACCAAAGTGAATTTCTTCCGAATAGTCGTTTGTTAAGAAATCAAGCGAACAAGCCCATGAGCCCGCGAGTCTGAGAGGCCAATCTATTCTCTTTCAGCCCCTCAGTGGCATCTCAGGCGTAGGCGGTTGCTAGCAATACCTTTGACCGACGCGATTGTCCATGCGGACCGTATTTTTCACGTTAGAAAGGAAGTATGGGATGTCTGAGAACGAGCTGAAGCAGCTTGCTGAAATTGTCGCGACGGATTCGCGATTGTCAAAACAGGGAGTCTCATTTCACTTTGACGAAGGCGACGATACGCCGTATCGAATCAGCAGTTCAAAGGCAAGCGAAAGTTTTGCCAGCTTCGAAGAACTGCTTGAGGCGGCCGAGCTATGGAAGCAACGCGTCGTAGTCTGAAGGCAGAAATGCCCGTCGTAACAACAAACCAGGTCCATAACCCCTCTCTTATTGCTCCTCAAGCCAATCATGATCGTTCAAGAAACTTCTACCGATTTTGGTCCCGTGATCAGCAATCAGCGTTCCTCTCCGGCACCCGTCGCTCGCAGAAGCGTTCAATCAATCAATCTGGTCGCGAGAAGTTCCGCTGAAGATTTTCCCCTCTTCGTAAATGAGCTGAGGATCGCTATCTCGCGGTCGGATCATGAGGCCATACAGCTTGCCGCATTCACGATCCATGGGCTGGCGTCGAATTTCCACGCCAAGCCGCTTATGCGATTAGCAGACATCGTGATGACGCATCACGCCATCTTATCGATTCGAGAACTGGACCGCCTATTAGTAAACATCGACACTGAAGTTTCGCAACTGGTGGCTTTTCTTACGCGAAAGGCTACAGCTTTACCTCGATAAGTTACGTCTTTACAGCGATACGTCGCCGTACAGTGCCTATGATATTGATACAGATTTGAATCTGTTCGCGGCCAAGTCCCTAAAAGCCAATGCTACCCGCCGGTCAGATGATCTGCGACGAGCCTCATTAGTTTGATTCCGGCAAGCGGCTTTGGATAATAGTCGTCACAGCTCATGTTGATGCAGGCTTCGCGTTGACCTTCCATGGCATCGGCCGTCAATCCAATAATCGGCATCTTAAGTCCGAGCTGGCGAATTTCAGCTATCGCTACTTTTCCTGTTATAACTGGCCCCGCGAAATCGCGATTTACTTAAAGGCCTACAGATATCTCAGTATGTTAGCGTAGCGATATCCATGTCAAGAAAGTGACGTAGCGGTACGCTATATGCACGTCTGCCGTCGCTGCAATCAATCACTCAATCGGTTGCAATAGTGTCGTTGAGATTTAGCCTGATCCTATTGCAGGCTTGCGAGGCGATTTCAACAAGTGCGAGTTTTACTACGGATAGCAAAACAATCCAATGACCCAAATTGCCAACGATGCAGCAATGACTCGTGAAATGATTGATATCTTGCGAGAATCGATGGAGAAAAGCCACGCTGCGGGTGATACGAGGCGTGGTGCGCACGCGAAGAGCCACGGATTATTGACAGCTCAATTCGTGGTTCACGACGGCATTCCCAACAAACTGAAGGTTGGCATTTTTCGCGAGCCCAAGAGCTTTGCTACCCTGATTCGATTGTCCAACTCTAGCGCTTTCATCAAATCCGACAAGCAAAAAGACTTTCGAGGCTTTGTGATCAAACTACTGGGCGTCCAAGGTGAGCGAGTTAATCTAGAGGAAAAACAAACTCAGGATTTCGTATTGATGAGTAGCCCAACAATGCCACTGGGGACCGTCAAGCTATTCAGGGACGCTATCTACTACGCCATCAAATGGCATCCGCTCGTCCTGTTGCTCAAGTTTGTGCTTAGTGGCCATGGTTCCGCACTCGCCGCACTACGAGCCGGTCGGAAATTTG
>JANOAI010000478.1:0-18534 GCA_031411055.1 Pirellulaceae bacterium | reverse complement strand
GTGAATCGTCGCGTTTTCTACAACAACGCGCCCGGATTTGGAACAAGTGGAATTAACAACAATCCACTGGTCAATCCGATTGTCGCAATCGATCCTACGAAGGAGGCGTTGCTACCCGGCCAGACGACGACTACCACGGCCAATTACACCAACTATTCACGTGGATTGAATGGGATCGTAGTCGATCTCATTCATCCGGCGAATCTAGCTGGAATTAACGCATCCACTTTCAGCTTTGCAATCTGGAATAGTTTCTCGAATGCAACTCCAAGCTTTGCCACAATCAGTCCACCGGTAATCGTTTCGACGTTTGCAGCGGGGGGAAGTGGGGGGGCGGATCGGGTTAAGATTGCTTTCAACGACCGAGCCATCGAGAACGCATGGTTGCAGATCACGGTCTTAACGGATGCGAATACTGGTTTAGCCGCAAACGATATCTTTTACTTCGGAAATGCTCGATTTGATGTAACGCCAAGTGTATCGTTTCCGGCACAAGTCATGGTCAACATTTTTGATACGAATCAAATACGCGCTAAACTCGGTCTGAACTCGGGGATCGTTTCGAATCTCCATGACGTCGATCGCAATGGAGTCGTTAACGCGTTCGATACGAATGCCGTTCGCTCCGGACAGGGCCTAGCGAGCTTGAGACCGTTTACCGCCGCTGGCTCACTTATTTTGAGCACCACCATGGCGCCGGTCATTCAATTGACGAACAAGCAAAAGCTAAAAGCCAGTTTAGTCGACAGTTTCTTGGCAACGTTCGCCAGCGAATGAAACTTATGATATTGCAATCACGGGCTGCGAATTGCGTAACCCAAAAGGACGATTTATACAGTCATTCTTCGCCAGCCCTAATTAGTTGGACCGTCGCGGAGGTTTTAAAAGTCATTGCAAAGCAATGCCATGCCTTTGCGCCATCGACAAGTTTGCCTATCCGGCGACAATACAGTTGTCGTCTACCGACGGCCCAGAGTTCTCGTCCATTAAAAAACGAGTCAGCGGCCGTCTCGAACTTGGTTGTCATTTCTACTATCTATTCCGTACGAAACACTAAACACAAACGGCGTCTCTTATGTTCGTAGTTAGCGAATTGCCTATTGCGTCTCGATGGATCATGAAACCTTGGAGATTGGCTACGTTAACGCTGCTAATCACCTTCTCTCTTGAAATGACGGTGATGCTTTTTCTTCCGGATGCATTCGATGGCATTCTTGGAACTTGGGCTATGGCGGCGACCGATTCCTTTTTGTTGTCAGCGTTATTGGCTCCGTGTATCTGGGTTTTCATGGTGAGGCCATTGCAGCAAGTCGCGGAATCTCGCAAGCAGTTTCTCGAGTGGGCTATTCGGACGGAAGAGCGCAAGGCCAGCGAAATCTCTCGAGACTTACATGATAATTTTGGTCAGCTTTTGACAACGATCAATGTTGGACTCCGAACGATCGAAGAATTGGCTGGAGAAAAAAGGGTTGTCGTTCTGGCCCAGCAACTTCGAGCAACGGGGCAGCAACTACACGAACAGGTGCGAGCACTTGCACGAGTGCTTCGCCCAACAGCGTTAGATGATCTTGGGCTCGCTGCTGCCATTAGTAACTTAACTCACGATTTGAATCGAGTATCGGATGTCGAGATCAACCTTCAAATTGACGATTTAATGGGCTTGCGATTTCCAATAGAAATCGAAACGGCAATTTATCGCGTATGTCAGGAAGCGATCAGTAATTCGATACAGCATGGATCGGCAAAGAAAATATCCATACGTTGCTCCGTTCAAGGATCGCGATTGTTTTTGTCGATCGAGGATGATGGGGTTGGTTTTGACATGGGCGAGGTTTCTTCTCGTCTCAATGGTCGACCGTTTGGGCTCATTAGCATGCGAGAACGAATCAAGACCATTGGTGGTCAAGCCAGTATACTCTCGTCAGTAGGAAAAGGTGTCCTCGTCGAAGTCGTCGTTGATGTTCCGTCCGAGTCGCAGGAATTAGTTGGCGCGCGCCAAGAAGCAATCCCGTGGGAGAGAAACTGAGATGCCTTCGACACGTATTGTCATTGCGGATGACCATACCGTTTTGCGAGCGGGCTTGAAGCTCTTGCTTGATAGTCAAGCAGATTTTCAAGTGGTTGCCGAAGCTTTCGATGGAAGGTCGACGCTCGCTGCATTCGAAACGCATTTGCCAGACGTAATGATTGTTGATTTGGCAATGCCGGGCGTCGAGGGTTTTGAATTGCTAAGAGAGCTCAAAAAGCGTGCCCCGAATGTTCGATTGGTCGTTCTTACGATGCACGATGGTCAAGCCTATTTTCAGGCCGCTATCGCTGCAGGTGCCGACGCATTCGTTCCTAAGAATGCAGCGGATGGCGAACTCATGGTGGCTATTAGGTCAATTGAGACTGGAAAGTTCTATGGCAATAGAAACAAGCATGAGCCTCGAATGAATGCTGCCGCAACCGGTGATCATCCTGTCGCAGCCGAGATTCTTCGGAGTCTGAGCCCCCGGGAACGTGACGTGCTCATCGGTGTTGGACAGGGACTAACCAATCAACAAATGGCCGACGAAATGAGTTTAAGTGTGAAGTCAATCGAGTCCTATCGGTCTCGTTTGATGCTTAAGCTTAGTGTTTCCACTCGTTCCGAACTTGTAAAGATCGCCATCGAGCTTGGTCTTGTTTTCACTAATCGCGAAAACCTGCTCGAAGATGGTGCATCGTAGAATCGGCGTGGGAAGCGTCCCATTCTCGCCGTTCGAATTTGCCTTGAAGCATGGAAAAACTCAGAGAGAATACTGTCGCGACCTTCTCGGGTCTCAATCGACCATCAAATGAGCATGAATGTTATGGCTTGATTCGTAGCAGCGGACCGATGCCGATGAGTGGAAGTCCTGAAATACGAGATGCATACTCTCGGTACTGGTCACCAACAAATCGCAGCATGCGTTGGTCTTTCGCATGGCTTCCCAAGTAAATGTAAGCGGTCCAAACTGCCGTCAGTACCGCATGATCCAAGGTCATGGTGGGTGTAAACCAAATCAACCCTAGAAAACTCATGTAAACGGGATGCCGCATCCAACGAAAGGGTCCGATTTCGATAAAGACTCGTTGCGGTAGACGTTGTCGCTTCAACCAATACCACCATTGAGTTAGACCCGTTTGGTACCCCATTCCCGCGTAGTACAGACTGTAAACCAACGCAATCCAAGACCCATAAAACCCGATGAGAACGGCCGTTTCCGTATATCCAGTAGCTTTCCAAAAAGTGGTCGAATCGAGCCCCCAATTTTGGATGAGAAAGAGGAGCGAGAGACACGTGACCGAACA
Organism: Pirellulaceae bacterium; assembly: GCA_031411055.1. Lineage (GTDB taxonomy): Bacteria > Planctomycetota > Planctomycetia > Pirellulales > Pirellulaceae > JAIYDQ01. The sequence goes on along the minus strand of JANOAI010000478.1, from coordinate 15,219 downwards.
GTGCACGCACCCCAAAAGTCCTGCTGGTAACCAGCTCTTCATCTTTTTCTGAATGGAAGGTGCTAAAAGCAAGCTATGTGGCAACGCGAATCCGACAGCCAGCAAACTATCCACGCATAGACTATTTCGGTAGCTGTGTGTCCCTCCGTATCTCAGGAAGAGGAATAGCTGAACCACGGTCCACAGGAACAATATCTGTGTACCTACTCCAAACAAGATGCCACAACAACGCCTTAGCGATGGGGAAGCAATTCGAGGTTGCTCAACAAGAACGGTACTCATCAGATGTTTTAGGTAGCTTAGGATAAAGAACGTTGGTTTATTGTTACTCGATCGTCATTCCGGTACGATCCAAAGGTCGCCATAGATCATCAGCTCATCCGTCACGCCAATGGTACCGAACATCTTAGAAAATCGCTTGATACCGTAGTTGGATTGCCGAATTTTGAATGCTCCACGCAAGTGATTCCAGCCATCCTTGACTTCAAGATCGCAAAGGATTTCGATAGGTAACGTTTTCTCGTGAAGCGTAAAATCTCCGGCTAACAAATACTCTGGCAATTGTCGTTTACTGAGCGTTTGCCGAGGATGAATCGAAACACGTTCGAACTTAGCCGTACTGAATTTCTTGACATTGAGAATCTCGGAACCCAGCATGTTTTCGTTGACTTTCTTGCGCGTCGCTTCATCGGTCGTGCCTTCAAGGCCGATGTACGTTTGGGCTCGTACCGTATCCGCTTCGAAGGATTGCATATCGAAAGTGAGATCTCCGTGGCATTTTCCACTTGGAAATAGATTTCCGTTTGAGAGCCTTCCTTCAATGGCATGCTGATGGCCAACCGCACCAACTTTATCGACGAAGATATAAACACGACTAAATTCGATGTTGACATGGCCTGCCGGTGGCCGATCCTGAGCCTGCGTTATGCCCGCAATCAACAGGGCGAAGTACGCCGCGATAGTCGCATTTCGGAATAACGGGAGGTTGTGATTCGATCGCATTTTTTAAAATCCTTTTTTGCTTCACGAAAACAGTCCTCGATTCGAAGTTCATATACCACGATAGAGGTCATTCGCACCCGTCAAAAAAGACCTTTTCGTGAGGGAATGTTGTGAAATGCCGTGTATGAACGGGAAGCCAAATCAGCGATTTTCCGAAAAAAACGCTGATTCGCATTGCACAAATATTCGAACTTCAAAGTAGCAATACACGACGAGCGTGTATGCCGGGAAAAACCCTACGTGGATAATACGGCTATCTATAGTATCGCTATCAATATTTCAAGAAATCAAAGGCGACAGAGAGACCAAAGTGCCTAGGACGGATCGATTACGGAGTGATTCGAGGACGAAGATATTTGCAATTCCAGTCGGTATGTGGAGCACAAAACGTTGCTGGACTGCCTAATTCTCGTTCGAACGTTCAGCGGTTAGACTTAGCGACCGAAGTTTGGTGACACGAGAAAGAAAATATAGGACCGGGAGTTAGACGGTGGAATTCGAAAACCCATACGCAGTTCAAAGCGCCGGAGGTGGACCTGGACGCGGCGACCAAGGAGGTCCAAGGCTAAGCCTTACTATTCTTAGGCAGATTCGCGTCATCGCTGTTCTACTAATCGTCCATGGTCTTATGCTAATGCTGATGGGGGTATTTTTAATCGGTTTAGCGTTCCTGTTTCCGACGATGATGGCAGCCCAACCAGGGGCCATGCGGCAACAGGCCGGAGGGCCACCGCCGGAACAGCTGAAAATTATATTAATTGTTGTTTACGGTGGTATGGGAGTCGCTGGGTTGGTGCCTGGTGTATTGCAAGTTGTTGCCGGAAGTTACAACCTTTTTGCGAAGAAGCGAATGCTCGGTATCGTAGCTCTGGCCGTCGGAACGGTATCTGTCGGCACCTGCTACTGCGCGCCAACCGCCATCGCACTTTTCGTGTATGGCTTGATCATCTACCTGCATGACACCTCGAAACAGGCTTTTGCGCTTCAAGAACAAGGCTATTCTTGGCAAGAAATCGAATCGCTAGCTCGTCAGTCCTAAACGCGAAAATCATCAATCGAACCGTGACATTGCACGTACGATGTCGATACAGTTTTGATCCGTTTCGTAGCTAAAGGTTCCCGAACTCGGCGAAGATTGCATCGGTAGCGATTATTGATAACCTCAGGCTTTTCTTGATCGAGATTGAGGGAGCGAATGCGCGGCTTAGGCTGAGCAATGAGGGGGCGGTGAAGGGTCGAAGACTGCGTATGCCTTGACCAGCTCGGGTCGTGTTGGTGTCGAAGATGTTGACGACCCCGTTTCGATCGACGTCAAAGAGATTGGAAACAATTCCCGAATTGAGTCCTTGCTGGGCTCGAATCTGATTGACATCAAAAATGTTGACCGCGACTTGAGTTGGGAAAGAGGCAATGGGTGTTACGTCCGACCGAGCGTTCCCGAAATAGAAAACGTCGTTGGATGCCAAGCCAGTATTGGCGTCGGCGATGATCGTGATTTGAAGCCAAGCATTTTCGATCGCCCGGTCCGGAAAGGCTAACTTGACGCGGGCGGAACTACCCATTCCGCCGGTAGGAAAGGTGGAGACGGTGACGGTCGGATTGATGGTCAAGAAATTGGGCGATGCGTTTGAAAAGTTACTCCAGGCCGCAAACTGGAAACTCGAGGCGTTGATCGCGCCAAGGTTTCCCGGGTTATTGAGATCAACGACGATTCCATTCAAACCTCGCGAATAGTTCGTATAGTTGAAAGTCGAGGTCGTCGCGCCGGGCAACAGCACCATTCGTGTTGGATCAATGGCGTTGATCGGATTGACGGTTGGATCGTTATTGGCACCGCTTGTACCGAAGCCCAAGGCATTGTTGTAGAAGACTTGACGACCGGCAATCGAAGCCTGGGGGACGGCTTGTACCTTGAGACGAGCCACACCTTGCGAGTAGACATGAAATGCATTCAAACCGATCGTTTCATTGGCGAGCTGGGTCCAACCACTTCCGACTTGAACGACATCGCCGATGTTGCGACGCACGATCAGCATGTTCGACTCATCTGAGATATTGAGAACTTCGCGATAGGAGAGCGACAAGGTATTGTTGCCGCTGCCCGTAATATCAATTTGTTCGACTCCAAGTATTCGATTATTGGCAATCGTCGAAAGATCGATGGACAGTCCTGCGCCATCGAGTCGAAGTGTATCATTGCCTAATCCACCGACGATTCGTTTGAATAGAAGGTCGCTAATTGCCAAAATATCATCGCCTTGACCGCCATACATGACATCTGCCGCGCCGTTTCCAATCAGCGTGTCGTTGCCGCGGCCACCGACGATGATATTTGCAATCGACGTGCCGCTTATCGTTTCCGAGGCGGCCGTTCCTGGATGCGTTACAGACGAAGTGAAGTCACTACCGTAGATGAGATAGCTCTCGCCAGCGTAGAACTTCCCGTTTCCTGCTCCATCTGCTCGGCTGGCTCCGATGAGAAAATCGGCAAAGCCATCGCCATTGACGTCACCAAGGCCGCTGATTGAGCGTCCGCTAAAGTCGTCGGCATCAACGCCGTAGAGTACGATTCCCGGAATGGAGGTCCCAACATTCGTTTGATCGATGGCGACAGGCATCGTCGCAGCGCCGAAAACAACGTAGCTTTCCCCTGAATGCAATTTTGTATTGCCAGATCCGTCGGCAACGTAGGCTCCAATCAAGAGATCGTCAAAGCCGTCGCCATTGATATCGCCAGCAAAGCTGACGGCAAAACCACTTTGGTCAAGCGAATCTGTTCCGTAGAGTTTGATGCCGGGAACAGATCCGCCCGTGTTTGCCAAGTCAACCGAGGCTGGCGATGCGGCTCTTCCAAAGATCAGAAAGCTATCCCCGGCATTGAATTTGGAGTTGCTGGCGGCATCTCCGAAGTGAGCGCCAATGAGTAAATCATCAAAGCCATCGCCATTGACGTCACCAGCACCGCTCACGGATCGACCTGAATAGTCTTCGGTTCGCGACCCATTGAAAAGAACGCCTGGCGTGGTCGTTCCAATGGTGGCCAGGTCGATAGTTGCCTGAATCGTAGGTCCGCCGAAAATGAGATAGCAGTCGCCAGCATCGAGCTCCGAGTTGGCTGTCCCATCGGCATACGGAGCGCCAATCACTAAATCGTCAAAGCCATCACCGTTAAAGTCTCCAGCCGCGTTTACAGATCGTCCGCTAAAGTCATACGCGTCTGCACCGAAAAATTTTGCACCAGCTGTGGTGAGGCCGATGGAATTGAGTTCGATCGTCGATGGTAATGTCGTTGCGCCGAAAACAAGATAGCTTTCGCCAGAAGATTGTTTGGCGTTTCCAGATCCGTCTGCTTTGTACGCACCGATGATTAAATCATCGAAGCCATCTCCGTTGATATCGCCAGCCATACTGACCGAATTGCCACTGTAGTCGTCAATATCGGCACCGAAGAACGTCACACCGGCTGTTGTCGTGCCAATCGTTGAAAGGTTGATCGATGCGGCTAAATTGTTGCTTCCAAAGATAAGATAGGTTTCGCCTGCGTCGGCCTTTGCGTTGTTGGCTGCATTGCCGTTATAGGCACCGATAAGCAGATCCTGGAATCCGTCGCCGTTAATATCTCCAGCTTGGTTGACCGACACACCGCTCAAATCGTCGACATTGATCCCAAAGAATTTTGTCCCGGGTACGGTTGTGCCGACGTTCGCTAAGTCGATGGTGGTCGGTGATGTTGGACTACCAAAGATCAGATAGCTCTCGCCTGCGTCACTGGTTCCGTTTCCAGATCCGTTTGCTTTGGGAGCACCAATGATCCAGTCATCAAAGCCATCTCGATTCACATCGCCTGCGCGGCCGACTGCAAAACCGCTTTCATCGCCTGCATCAGCGCCAAAGAGTGTGAATCCCTGAGTCGGCGTCAAAGCTCCTAGTTGGATCGTCGCCATTGCGAAGCGATCTTCAAGCCTTTCAATTCGTGGAAGGAGATATCGAAATCGGTAGCGAAGTGGCATGAGGACTAGTTCTGACGAACCAAGCCGCCAGGCCGATTGTGGAGAGGGAATCGCTTGCTTCTGAACGGAACTCAGTTATCGATAGTATAGTCTAAACCGCTTCAGCGGTCACGCATCTTCTGCTACGCCTACCAAATTGGACAACGCCATGTTGAGCATGAAAATTTGTCACTCATTGGCTGGAGCACAGCCTTTAGACGCAGCGCACCTTGGCTGCGCCAAAAGCGGCTAAAGCCTGGACTCCAACGCAAACTTGGCTCTGTCCAACTCAATGCCATGGAACATGCCGTTGGGTTGCGTGGCGAGTAATGGCCGACTAAACTGAATCGCACGACTCACAATGGCACTATTATTGATCTCTTCATTCGTGTTGACCAATCGGAAAACTTTCCACGCGGTGGTTTCATGCAGACACGTTACTCGGGATTTTATCTCCGACTATTCTTGCGGTTGGCGTTTGTTGTCGCCTTGTTCGTTTCTAAGACGACGGCGATCAATGCGCAAGGGATTGATCCGACACCCTATGTTTTCGTGCAAAAAGGGAATCTGCCGATTATCATCTCGGCGCCACACGGCGGAAATGATGTCATCACTGGTGTACCAGTGCGTACCGGTGTTGGTGTAACCGATTTTACCACGGTTCGAGATAACGGGACGGAAGAGTTGGCGTATGCGCTTGCAACAGCCGTTCAACAGCGATTTGGAAAGAAACCGTATGTTGTCGTTTCGAAGGCTAGCAGGTCATACGTAGATTTAAACCGTTCTGCGGCAAATGCATACGAGCATCCGGATGCTCAAGTTGTCTACGAATATTATCACAACACGATGAAGCTCTATTCGCGAACGGTGGCGAATAAATTTCATTGTGGACTCGTGATCGATTTGCATGGTCAAGGTACAAGCAGCACAACGGTCTTTCGTGGGACCCGAAACGGGGCAACGGTTCGGCATTTACGTTCAGCCTATGGTCAGTCCGCGCATGACGGTCCGAATAGCATGTTCGGATTGCTCGCTACCAAAGGATGGGTTGTCGATCCCTTAGTGCTTAATGCAACTGAGAATTCAAGCTTCAATGGAGGCTACATTGTTGGGACCTACGGAAGCCAAGTAGCTTCTGCCGTCGACGCTATCCAGTTTGAGTTCGGATCGAATTACCGAGGCACGAGCGCACAGCGGACCCAAACGGTCACGGATCTCACAGACGCATTGGTCACGTATGCCCGGCTTTACTTGCGTGTCCGTGTCCCGAACTGACGCGAATCGGCAATTCACAGATCGCGGTCTATTTCGACCTTTGAAAGACTTGCTTTCCACCGAGGAATGTTTGTGTGACTTGGATGTCTTTAATAGCATCAACGTCACATTGGAGGATGTCGGAATCGATGACGATAAAGTCGGCCAGTTTTCCGACTTCGAGCGACCCTTTGAATTTCTCTTCAAATGTGAGAAACGCATTGTTGATCGTGTAGAGTCGAATGGCTTCTTCACGGGAAATGCGTTCATTCGGATACAGTACTTTCGACGCTTGCTGAGGTTGCCGCTGAACCGCGATCCACATTCCAAGGAAGGGATTGTATGGGTTGATTGACCGCAAGCTACCGATCTTTTGCATATGATCCGAACCACCCCCAATTTTGATATTTTTATCAAAGAGAGTTCGATACGGCTGAAACCAACGCATTCGTTCTTCGCCAAATTGTTTTGTAAGCGTCGAGCCATCTAGCCACAGCCAAGCTGGTTGCAAATCGGCCACGATGCTGAGTCTCGACATCGTTTCAATGGCCGATTCGGTCATGAAATTGCAGTGTGTCACGCAGGGACGCTTTCCGAGAATCGAGAAGTCGTCTTTGTCGATTTGTGCATATGTCTCAACCAACGTTTGGACAGCGGCGTCCCCAACGGAATGAGCCGTCATCTGAAGATTGTTCTTCAAAACCAGCTTCGAGATCTGATAGAGTTTTTCGGGATCGATATAGCGAATGCCGCGATAGGTAGGGTCGCTGATGCCATACATCTGGCTCGTGCCCCACGGTTCTTTCATGTACGCGCTGCCGGTTAGCATCCCACCATCTAAGAAAACTTTGACGCCCCGCAACCAGAGTTCACGATTCTCTTCGTGCAACGGATGCGATACCGCTTGAGCTACTTTGGCTTCGATATTCGGAAGACTATCCGAGGCGCTGATGCCGTAGTAAAGATAAACGCGGCACGTAAGTTGATCTTTGTCTTTCAGTGCTTGATAGAGCTCAATTCCGTCGTCCGAAGCGTTACGGTCCGAAACACTGGTGATCCCGACTGCATTGTAGTCCGCCAAGAGTTGTTTAAGTTGGTTGATTTGCTCTTCTTGATTTGGCTTTCGGATTGACGATTTGGGTTTCAGCAATTCTCCTGCGCTACGTACGATGCCGGTTGGCTCGCCGGTTACGGGGTCGAGTTCGATCTTTCCAGTCTTTCCTTCGGGTATTTGGAAATCCCGGTCGATCTTGCTGAGTTTCAAAGCGAGCGAGTTCAGGGCAGCATCGGGCCCTGTTCGAAAGAAAACAGGATTATTTGGAGCAACGCGATCAAGCTCGTCGAGGGTCGGAAACCGCTGATCACGTAACCTTGTAATAAAGACCTGTTGCACGACGATCCATTCGCCATCTTCGAGAACATCCGCGCGTAAGCCAATGTACTTGAGCACATCTTCGATCGTTTCCATCGATGGGACAGGATGATCAAACTCGTACGTTGCTGCCGCAGTTGCATGAACATGTGAATCGATTAACCCTGGAAGCACCGACTTCCCCTGACAGTCAAGGAGTTTCGTTTCCGTTTCAGCCATTTTCAAGATTTCGTCGTTGGATCCGACGGCGACAATTTTTCCGTCGCGAATCGCCATGGCTTCGCGAATGGCAAAGGCCTCATCGACAGTGAGCAGCTTCGCATGATGTACGATCAGTTCAGGAGAAGGCTCGACGGTGGCGCTTACTGGCCGAGCGCTTTTGAACTCCTTCTCCAACAACGCATAGGCAGCTAGGCGCATCTCGACTGGAAAGTCGTGTTTGCAATCGGGGTGCTCAACGATTAGCTGGAGAGGCTGTTCGTGCAATTCATAAACCGCTTTCGCCGACGCGACAACGCGATCAACGCTCGTGGCCGCAAAATTGGCGTCGTGAAGTGGAGCGATGACCATAACTTTCCGAGGCGCAAGAGCTCCCAACAACTCTGAGAAGTCGAACGGGATTTCTTGGAGCCGTCCGCAATAATCTGCTAACTTCGGCATGTAACGAGTTTGGCACCAACCTTTGCCGGGCATCCACATGCCTTCGTCGCCGCCAAAATAATCAACAAACGAATCGAAGCCGCAGCTTGTGACCACAACCTTAATTCGGGAGTCGAAGACGGCAGTAAAGATTCCGTTGTGCCCGCCTAAGGAATGGCCGATGGAGCCGAATCCTTTCGAGGTATCGACATACGGAAGCGATTCTAATAAATCCAAACCACGTTGGTTGTCCCAGATCGCCTTCAGGGTCCCACTCGACCAACCTAATTTGTCGAGATCCGGTTGATACTTGGCAAGCAACGGATAGCTCGGTGCCAAGGTGACGAAACCAAGCTCAGCCAGCTCCGAGGCGTAGTCGCGATTGGGAGTGTCGCCCAGCCCGACAATCGAACCATGTCCTACCTTGTTATTGGTGCCATGCAAACACAAGATCGCAGAGGCTTTTCCGCCACTTTCAAGTACGGACTTAGGTATCAGCAAATACGCTGGAACGCGACAGCTAGGTTCGGACTCGTACGAAATCAATCTTCGAACATACGAACCACCATCGAACTCTTCTTCGACATGCATTTCCAGCGGACATCTTTTAGCGTCGCCAGGCAATTGCCCCATGATTGACCGCATTCCGTCAATGATCGTTTGGCGTCGTTGCTGCCAGTCTTCCTTCGATTGGACGGGTACGATTTGATTCCGTTCATTTCGGAATCGCATCAGCTCATCTTTGGGGAGCCGTTGAGGTGACGATTCTGCGTCAGTCAACGTCCCGATGAATTGGAGCATCATCACTAAGGCGATACGGGCTGGAAAGGCCCACAAGAATTTCCATCCACTAACGATTCGAGCAATTCCAAGCTGAGGGTCCATTGAATTCGCTCTCCAAACGATTGATAGAATTTTTTGGCCATGGCCGAGTGTTAGTCTATTTATCGTTATACACAGATTTTAGCTGTGAAACATGAACGCGGCGAACGGCTCTTCACAAGTTGCCAAAGTCACCAGCCCGTTCCAAGAGTCCAAGGCTGTGTCTCTAACCCGGTTTTCATGTAACTGGATCTCTCCGAGACGCAGGCGTTTCGCGTCTCGGAGAGATGCGACTACGTGTTTAGAGACAACGCCTGGCATGCAAGATATTGGACTCTGCCAGACGGCGATTTTATAACGATATGCTGAATCGAGCGTACGTTATTACCGGATGGCCCCATGGCCGATGCAAGCATCGTAGAGCGACGGGCAAATCGGTTGTCTCAATTTCAAATGCTTCTATCTATGCGACGAGTCATTGACCGCCGCGAGCATTCACAAGTTACTTCCAGGTCCATTCTTGCGAGGCGGGCTTGGCTTGATTGCGAATCGATTGGAGTTCACCGTTCGTTTTGGTGTTCGCAACCACCTTCCAGCCCTCGATCAAGACGCCACCGGAAGCCGTAACGACCCATCCACTCGCTGTCTTTAAGAAACTGCATTGTGGAGCCAAGGTGCGTGGGGCTTCTAAATTCTCTGGCTCAATCGACTTGGTTTCGCCGCTGAGTACCGACAGATCGCATTTCGCTTGTTTTCCAAGTTCCTTGCTATGAATCAAGGCGCTGACGACGCAGCTATCCATCACATTGCGTAGCTCGCCGAAGACTGGATCTTTGACGGCGAGTTCGTCGAGTTTCGAGGTGAACAGTTCAGCCCACTTTTGAGCATTCACTTCTGTTTTGCCAGCTTGTTTCACCGATCCATCATCACCAATCACTTCTTGCTCGGACATGGTCTTGATACCACGACCAGAAATTCGCCAAGCCAATCCGTCTTCGCTTTGTTCAATCGGTTGGTAGTCACAAGCCATCCACCATCGATTCTGTGGTGATTTTACGGAACGATTTCGGATCATTTCGACATAGCTCGGCAAACCTTTGACAGGCGCTTGGGCCAAATTCATTCCGTATCGTTTCATCTGGTAGTCAGCTACTAGCAGGACATGGGCGACGTGAGATGTTGCGGGTAAGCCCGTGAGGCTTACTTTCTGAGGACCAAAAGCCGATTTCATCGAAGCTTCGAAGGTGGCTGGGTTGGTGCTTGGACCTAACTTGATACTGCTGAGCATATTGTTCAGCTTGACCGTCCCTTCCGGCGTTGGATCGATGGAACAAGAAATAGTTCGCTCTGAGTTTGGCGACATCGAGCGGAACGCCACCAAAAGGTCTTCGAGACAAACAATCGGCCGACCGCTTTCCATTCCAACGATGGTCCCAGTCGAGCCGAGCGTCCAATTTTCGGAGGGCCCGGCAAGGACAATGTCGTTATTTTCTGGGAAGACAAGGACATATTCAATTCGAGTCAGACCACCTAGCAAGGCGATCTCTTCCTTCAAGGGCTGCCCTGAGGCAGCGGCTTCGGACATCGCGGCCTGGACGGCTTTCAAGGAAACCATTCGAAGCTTGGCAACCTCAGCGAGTTGGCCTTCGCCACCGCGAATCTGTTCACGAATTTTCGAAACTTCGGCTTGCTGGTCGGCGAGCGTCACGTTGCTGACCGTTCCATCCGGTGCAACCTTCACGCCACCGACCACGCGCTGGATCTGGTTGTTGTTATTGTTATTCTGGGCCCAGGAGGTGCTGGTCGTCAAAACAACCGAAGCAACCATAACAATCCAAAGCCACGAACTTCGCAGACAGGAACTCGAAAGAGAATTGTGTTGCGAAATTGAACACGAGAAGCTAGTTTTCATAGAAAAGGGCTCGTTTTGACCGAGAGGGCTCAGTAGGTTAGAAACGCTTGGCAAAACCCAAGAAATGGCGAAAAACGTCACGATGCGGTACCTTTAAGAATAGTTGAACGATGGCTTCTCCGCAACAAAAAGCCCCTTCGGCTTATCTCGTTATCCGTCAGGGCGGGCGTTGGTCCGACGTTTTTCGGCTTCAGCCGGACCAGCCACTCCTCATTGGGCGGTCTTCCCAGTGTGCAATTGTCGTTCCAGATGATCGTACCAGCCGCCAACATGCTGAGGTTTTCTTTAATAACGGTCAATGGCTGGTACGCGACTTGGGCTCCAGAAATGGCACGACCGTCGATGGAAACCTGATCGTGGGAGCTCAGCCCCTGATGACCGGTCAGGTGATTCAAGTTGCGTCTTGTCGAGTTACATTCGCGGATTCCTTGGGTGCTGCTCTACCGGACCAGCCCGATGCCAGTCATCCAGCCGATGCTGGAAAGTCGGGGCAAGCGACCCAAGAAATTGATGATATTCCGACGATTACCCTCCAAACGCAAGTTGAAAGTTGGTCGTCCGAGCTCACGTTTAATATTGCGCAACAACCTTCCTGGGAAGAAGCCTGTGAATCGGCTCTGAGTGAGGTTCTTCGCATTGTGAAGATTCAAGCCGGAGGGATCCTTGGTTTGAGCCAAGTCAACAAAGAGAAGGAACCATCCGGACTGACCATTCTTTCGGCGCGCGAGCGTCCCGGCAAAGCATATCATCGTGTCAGCGATTTCCTTTGGAAGAGTGTCGTCGCCGATCAAAAAGCCTTGTTAGCCAGAAACATTCAAAACGATGTCTCGATCGGCGATATCCAAAGTAGTCAAGTACAACGGACAACCAGCGTTATTTGTGCTCCCATTCATAGCGGCGATGCGCTCATCGGGTTGTTTCATATCTATACCCGTGACGATGAAGCCATGCTCACCCCTCAGTCGCTGGAAGTTGTACTAATCGCAACTCAGATGCTCGGTGCTGGCTACCAACTCTTTGGGCGCCAACGTCGACTTCAGAAAAAACTGAACGCTTCCGTCCAACAAGTCCAGCGGCTTAAGGAACAGCTAACGGACCATCAACGCCAGTTCGAAATGATCGGCAATTCGCCGGCCATGAAAAGACTGGAGAGCCAGCTTGAAAGAGTTGCTCAGGTGCAAGCGACGGTTTTGCTTCGTGGCGAAAGCGGCGTCGGAAAAGAACTTGCCGCGCGTCAAATTCATCGACTTAGCCCCCGTTCCGACAAAGCTTTTATTGCCATTAACTGCGGCGCTTTAACTCCAAGCCTGCTGGAGAGCGAACTCTTTGGACACGAAAAAGGTTCCTTCACCGGCGCGACCGAGCGGAAGCTCGGTAAGTTCGAACTTGCCGACGGCGGGACGCTGATGCTGGATGAAGTCGGCGAAATGACGCCCGAGATACAAGTTAAATTTCTCCGCGTACTCGAAGGTCAACCGTTTGAACGCGTTGGTGGCAGTAAGCCGATCGCCGTGAGTGTGCGCGTTATTGCAGCGACCAATCGCGATCTTGAAGCCGCCGTTAAAGAAGGCAAGTTCCGCTCCGATCTCTATTTTCGATTGCGAGTTGTCGAGATAGTCTTGCCAAGCCTGCGCGATCGACCTGAAGATATTCTCCCTTTGGCTCGCCATTTTCTGGCAACGTTCCGTAAGCAATCGGGGCACGGGCCAGTCGCTTTTAGCCTGCGAGCCGAGCAGGCCATCCAAGCCTACAACTGGCCGGGTAATATCCGGGAGCTTCGCAACAGTGTCGAACGCGCGCATGTGCTGTCGATCAGCGAACACGCCGAACCCGAAGATCTTGCCCTCTCGGATTTAGGGAGTTCGCAAACACGGTCTTCATTGGATCCATCTAGCTTCAATGCCGACACGTCACTCCTGGGCGAACGAAGTACATCCGTCTATCGCGAACGATCGCTGGACGACGTCGAACGCGATCACATCCTTACCACGCTCCGATATACCAATGGTCAGAAATCTCGCGCCGCTACCATCCTCGGTATCGAGCGATCCACGCTCGATCGGAAAATCAAGAGGTTTGAAGAAGACACTCCTTAATCGGAGTTCGCATCGTCGATGATCGATTTATTGACTTATGAATTGTTATTGATTTATGACGCGTTCCTTTCGTTGAGCCGCTGAGACAACTACATGGCCCATTTGCGATTTCGCTGTTCAAACTGCGAAAAGGTTCTTCAAATCGACGATGTTTATGCTGGACAGAATATTCAGTGTCCCAGTTGCAATACGGTCGTAGAAGCTCCAGCAAAGAACTCGTCTTCCACAACAAAGCCTGTCGAAAGGCGAAAGTCAGATCCGAAACGAACGACACCGCCGAGTCATCGACCTACCGATCGCGAACGAGCAAACAAGACGCGGGATGAGTTTGCCGCGGCGCCACTTCCGAAAGCGAGTTATCCCAAGAAATCGGACCCATCGTGGCAATCGTATCAGCCTGAGTATGCGGGGCCAGCTACTGCTCCACCGATTCTGCCGATCGTACTGGTTGTTGTGTGCGCCGCATTGACGTTAATGGGACTTGGCATCTACTTCGGTGCGAAGATGTACTTGGCTCAAGCTGAAAAACGAGCGGTAGAGAACACGGAATCGCAAGTCAGCCGAACCAATGCAAGGTTGGATGATTCGCATAATAATGCAAACGCAAAAAGTGATGCATTGCCGGTAAGCGAAACTGAGAAGGCGACATTTCCTTTGTCTCCGACATCCAAACCGACGCTATCAGAACAAAACGCGACTACCCTCCCACTCGCCGTCCCTGCCTTTCCAGCGCTGGATTCCGGTCGATCAATCAGCGGCATTCGGCTTTATGAGATTCAGCTGAGAACCGCCAACACCAGCACCGATCCGGGCTTTCGCACACGCATGCGAATTTACATGCCGGAGAGTGCCACGGAACCTCATTCAATCCCGTGCGTACTGGTTGCTCCTGCCGGTACACCGCTTTTGCATGGCTGCAATATTGAAGACAGTAGCTACCACAAAGAAACGTTGCCGTATGCGCGAGCAGGAATGGCCGTCGTTCACTATTCGATCGACGGCTGGCTGTCGCCAGCGGCAGCTTCCGGCTCCAATGTACAACACATGAAAGCCATAGCGGCCTCATTTAAGGAGTTTCTGTCCGCTGAGGCTGGTATCACCAACGGGCGAGTTGCGCTTGAGTTTGCATTAGCAAAGCTTCCTCAAGTCGATCCGACCAAGATATATTGTGCCGGTCATAGCTCGGCAGCGACCCTAGCGTTGCAACTCGCGGCTTCTGAACCTCGTATTGCCAAGTGTGCGGCGTATGCACCCATGTGTGATTTAAGAACGCGGCTTTCTGAATTGCTCATCGATCCCGATGCAGAAGCAATGTTCTCGGGTGTTCGAGAATACGTGAATGCGAAATCACCAACGCGACTAATCCCCCGCTTTCACTGCCCCGTTTTCATCTTTCATTCGCAAGACGACAACAATGAGCCATGGGAGACGTCGAATCAGTTTTGCAATGCCATGAAAGCCGCGGGCAAAGACTGCACCTTAGAAAGCATTCCTACCGGCGACCACTTTCAATCCATGATTGATGTCGGAATCCCCAAAGGGATCGAATGGTTCAAGAAATAGCTGAATCGTTGGTTTAGTGCCGTTCGTACTTGGCTTTGTTTCTAAACAGGTAGTCGCGTCTCTCCGAGACGCGAATCATCTGCGTCTCGGAAAGACGCAGCTACGTGAAAGCTCGTTTAGAAACAAAGCCTAAACGTCAGCTTATTTTGCGATGTCTATTCCGAGTTGGGGCGAAGCCGTGAAACTGGGTGACTTGCGATTCCATGCCCAAGTGGTAAGCCAATCATTCCGGTTAGCTAGCCCGTAATTCTGGATGTTTAGCCTGAAACTTATAGGTGATTTTCCATCTGGGCGGGGCTTTCGTTAGCCGCTGCCAGAACGATCTATGCACTCGGGAGACGTGATAGTCGATAATATTTCGATCCTTTGGACACCGTTGCATCAGCAAGTAAATTGCTTGAGACTCGCTACTCGCATTTGTGTAAAACGTATTCACGATAAACGACTCCGACCGAGTAATCACAAAAGACTGTTTCGTTCAAGCGTTAACCGCTAGAGCATTTTCATTTTTCATATAGCCATTCGGAAAACGGGGTCAGGTACCAAAAGTGCAAAGCACCCGAAGGGCCG
>JANOAI010000477.1:0-2725 GCA_031411055.1 Pirellulaceae bacterium | reverse complement strand
GGCTTCGTCGATTGCGGCATCGATTTTAGCTTCGTCTTCATCTGTAAGATTATCGGTATCAACGTGCCCCATCCATCGTGTGTCGATCTATTCGAAATGACGACCTCTGTAGTAGACTAGCGTCGTCATTCGATCGCGGGTAACCCCCGGCATGTCGTCCACAATCGCCAAACGGCGACCATCGATCCAATTAAAGATACTGCTTTTGCCCACATTGGGCCGACCGACGATAGCGACGCGAGGAATAGTCATCCCTATAGCGTAAACCGCCGACATGGGGTTCGGGAGCCCAAAACGGGCCGGATCGCTTCCTAAATGCTAAGCAAAGGCCTCTACGTTACGCTTATTCGCCGCGAATAAGCGTGGCAAAGGGCCACGGCAATGGCATCCGCCACGTCCGGAGGCTCCGGAATCGTCGCCAGCTTCAGTTGCATCTGGACCGCCTGCTGCATTTGCGATTTGGGGGCCCGACCCGCCCCGGTCAGAAGTTTCTTGACTTTCGTGGAGGCATACGAGAAGACCGGGATATCGCGTTGAGCCGCCGCTAAACAGTAAGTTCCGCGAGCATGCCCCATCAAAATAGCGGTCCGGGGACGTTCATAATGCGAATAGAGTTGTTCGATAGCCATGGCCTCGAAAGAATGAGCGTCGAGCACCTCCACCAGCCCCTCGTAGAGCTCACGTAAACGCATTTCGATGGATTGGCTGCGTGGCGCTCGAAGAACCCCTGCTTCAACCAATTTGGGTTGCCCGCGGTTCAGATAAAGCACTGCATATCCAGTAATCGCTAGCCCCGGATCGAGTCCAAGGATGCACAACGGTGACGGAGTAACAGTCGACACAGGTTAGCCTTACTTGCTCTGCTCCCAGGTGGTGCCATTCTTGCCATCCTGAAGCGTGATGCCGATCGCTGTTAAACCATCTCGAATTGCGTCCGACATCGCAAAGTCTTTTTTGGCTCTGGCTTCGGCGCGGAGTTTTATCATCAGCTGCATCAGACCGTCGACTACTTTTTTCGATTCGTCATTTCCACCAGCCGATTGCTTGGGTGGCTTGGTGAAGATCCCCAGAATCGCGCCGAGCTCCCGAAGAATTCCTACGCCCGTAGTTAACAACGCAACCGATTCAGCCTTCCGCTTCGAAGCATCTTCTAGATTATCCGTTTCGATCAGTCGATTGAGGCATCGCGAAATTTCGAACAAGTCACTAACCGCTCCACCCGTATTAAAATCATCATCCATCTTGTTTAGAAAGGCTTCGCGATACTGAACGATTTCGCCCATAATCGGATGCGATGTTTCCGGCGGAACAAATGCGGATCGAAGTCGATTCACTTCGAGCGAGTAGGGATCAATATTGGCAATTCGCTGAAACCGTTGGAACAAACGATAGAATGCCTCGAGCGCAACCCCGGCTTCGGTTAACGTGTCATCGCCAAAAAGTGTTGTCGATCGATAATGCGAACGCAACAAGAAGAATCGCAGTCTTTCGCCGCTTTGCTTCTCGATCAAATTCGCCAAGCCACCCGCCCCTTTGCTTCGCGAAATTTTACCAGACACATCATCGTTTGAAGTCGCAGATTGTTCGTCGCGATCCGATTTCCCTCCGACTTTTCCGGCCGCGTTCGAAGCTCGCATCAATCCATTGTGCATCCAATACTTCACCATCGGTTGACCATGGCAACAACGGCTTTGGGCCAGTTCATTTTCATGATGCGGAAAAACTAAATCCAATCCGCCACCATGAATGTCAAACGTCTTTCCAAGATACTGTCGACTCATCGCCGAACATTCAATATGCCAGCCCGGTCGTCCCTTGCCCCATGGGCTATCCCAACTCGGCTCATCGGCTTTCGTCGACTTCCAAAGGGCAAAATCACCTGGTGAACGTTTCCTCGATGCCGCTCCGCCACCCTCACCTTGTTGTTCATCCACCGAACGATTACTCAAACGGCCGTACTCGGCATCTTTCATCACGTCAAAAAAAACATCCCCATCGCTGGTATAGGCAAAGCCTCGCTCGATCAGTTCCTCGACGAATCGAATGATCTCACTCATGCTCTCCGTCGCGCGTGGCATATGATCAATTTGATCGACACCCAGCGATTGGAGATTCGATAGATAGTCGGCTGTCATTTGCGTGGCTACTTGAAACATCGAGATGCCCCGCTTTTTGGCCGCTGCAATCAACTTGTCATCGACATCGGTGATGTTCACAACCCACGTGACATCAAAGCCGCTGTAAACCAAGTAGCGTTTGATCGTATCGAAGATGACCGGCCCAACCATGTGCCCGATATGAGCCTCGGCGTAGACCGTTGGACCACACAGGTACATCCCGACTTTGCCAGGCTCAACCGTCACCAAGGGTTCTTTGACTTTGGTCAGCGTGTTGTAGATGCGAATTCGAGTCGACGAGGCATCGCTCTTCGCAGTGGGCTCGGTAAGCGTTTGAGTAGCGGACATGGAGCATAAATCCTGAAGAACGAGTCAATCCGGTTCCGTGGTATCGAAGGGAGACAGTATAGGTATTTCGAAACTCTGACTAAACCCTGATTTTCTTCAGCCCAAAAATAGTTCTATCCCGAATGGCGGTTAATTCATTCGAATTGACTTTAGCGCAACGGCGCAAGCCTAATGCCATCTACTTTTACCCTCCCGCGAATAGCGGGAGGGTCGATGGCGAGGTACGAGCCAGCGGGGAGGGTGAGATTTCGAATGTTTCG
>JANOAI010000476.1:0-6485 GCA_031411055.1 Pirellulaceae bacterium | reverse complement strand
TGCGTGTCTGAAAGGCCTCGTTTTAGATGGGGCGGAACAAAACTGTGATATTGTTCAGATTGAGTATCACCAAGATGACATGTATTCTCGCTCCGCTGGCCATGTCGATCCGAAAACCATCCTGAAGGAAAATGGGTTTCGACTCATCGCCGAAGTTGCTCATGGATTTGGCGGGCTTAAGGAGCTAGTTTTTCGACGTTCTAAGTTCGAGTAGCGCACTTTCAGGAACGCTTCGAGTTGAAAACCGTTTTTCTTTCGAATTCATTTCCTTCCAAAAAGGGTTTTCTAAGCATGGCAAATCGGGCGCAAATATTGGTTGCGGGGGGAGCTGGCTTTATCGGGTCGAGTATTGCTTTAGCCATGGCAAAATCGCTGGGTGAAGACCAAGTTGTTGTGCTCGACAATCTCACTCGACGCGGCAGCGAACTGAACCTGGCACGTTTGGTCGAAAGCAAGATAGGCTTTGTACATGGCGATATTCGTTGTACCGAGGATCTAGACGACCCTCGAATCGAAGCGACGACGATTATCGATTGCTCGGCCGAACCTTCTGTCTTGGCTGGATACAGCGCATCCCAGCGTGTCGTACAGAACAATCTTATCGGGACCATCAATTTGCTTGAAAAGGCAAGGCAATGGCGATCGCGATTTGTTTTTCTTTCCACAAGCCGCGTCTATCCGATCGCGTCGCTTTGTGCGTTGCCAATCGCTGAGGAATCCGGGCGTTTTTCCGTTAAAGTCCCTCCTCATTCACTTGGGATTAGCGACGATGGCATCAGCGAGGATTTCCCCCTTCAGGGTTATCGATCGTTGTACGGGGCCACCAAGCTAGCCGGGGAACTTATGGTCGAAGAGTTCCGCAATGCGTATGGTCTAAAGACGGTTATCAATCGATTTGGCGTTATCACCGGACCGGGACAAATGGCGAAATCAGATCAAGGTGTTTTTGCGTTGTGGATGGCTGCACACGTATTAAATCGATCACTCAAGTACATCGGATTCGGCGGTAACGGGAAGCAAGTACGGGACTTGCTCCACGTCGACGATCTGGTTGACCTCATTCAAATCCAGCTTGCCCGATTCGATGAAATTGATGGTGAAACATTTAACGCAGGCGGGGGGCTTTCGCGATCATTGTCACTACGCGAGACCACCAAGTTGTGCGAAGAAATTTCGGGCCATCGAATTCAGATCGAACCTGTGCAAGAGAATCGAGTCGGCGATATCCCATGGTACGTGACGGATTCCCGAAGGGTACAGGCGAAACTGAATTGGCATCCCAAGTTTTCGGCGCGTGAAACGCTCGAGAGCATTCATCAATGGATCGTCCGCGATCGCGATGTCTTAGCGAAAATCTTAGCGTAGTCGGATGAGAATTGCCATAATCGCAGATTTTAGGGAAGAGGCTTGGCCGAGTATGGATTTGGTGGCAGCGGAGTTGGTGAGGCACATGCCATCGACTTTTGTCCCATCCTTCATTCAGCCACGGTTGAAGCAACGCATTACCAAGTTTAAATCGCCAGGCGTTCAAGCTTCCTCGATTCATATTTTGGATCGGTTGTGGAATCGGCAGTGGGACTATCCCCGTTTTGCAAAACGTGAACTCAATGGACGGTTCGATGCGTATCATGTCGTCGACCATAGTTATGCGGCATTAGTGCATTCGCTCCCACACGCTCGAACCGGAGTCTACTGTCACGATCTCGATGCCTTTCGATGCTTGCTGGACCCAAAGTCCGAACCGCGACCGTTTTGGTTTCGCGCTATGACACGCCGGATTCTTGCCGGCATGCAGAAAGCGTCGATCGTTTTTCACAATTCTGTTCAGACTGGCGAAGCCCTACGGCGTTGGAATTTGGTTCCGGCAGCTCATTTGGTTCATGCCCCGTTAGGGACTGCCTTAGAATTTTCGGCCGATCCATCGGCACATAGTAGCGAGGCCGTGTTGTCGATGATCGAAAGGGTAAAGGACTGTCCGGTTTTGCTTCACGTCGGTTCGAACATCGCTCGCAAACGCATCGATCTACTTTTGCGTTACTTTCAAGCAATCCTACAGCGATTTCCGGAAACGCTGCTCATCAAGGTCGGCGAAGATTGGACAAAAGAACAACAAAGTGTTATCGAGGATCTGCGGCTCGCTGGATCGATTCTTTGTGTAGGCAAGCTTGATCGGGCCAATCTTGCTGCGTGTTATCGTCGAGCTGATTCAGTGCTCATTTCGAGCGATGCAGAAGGGTTCGGATTGCCTGTGATTGAGGCAATGGCGTGCGGGACACAGGTGATCGCTTCAGATATTCCAGTGCTGCGAGAAACGGGCGGCGAAGCAGCTTTGTACGCGTCCATCGGTGATATTGACATGTGGGTAAGTCAAGTCGCACGCGTGATTTCAAAGGATGTTTCCGTTCCATCTAAGGAAATGCGTTTGGCTTGGGCTGCTAAGTTTTCGTGGGTTGAACATGCACGGATTATCGCAGAAGCTTACCAAAAGCTTTTGTAGCTGGACTAAAACGGGTCGTCCGAGGATAATCATAATCCTGTGAGCTCGATGATTTTGTTCAAATCGGAAAACCTGAAACATGCCGTCACCTTTTCCAGGAATGGATCCTTATCTAGAAGCTCCTGACGTTTGGAATGATTTTCATCATGGCATGATTTCAGGAGTTCAGGAACAACTCAATTTTTTGCTTCGTCCTAACTACCACACAATGGTGGAAGAACGAGTTTACATTTCGGATGAAGCCGACCCTGGGCGAAAATGGATTGTTCCTGATGTTTTCTTGACAAAGGCTGAGGCCTCGAAAGACTCCGATCGTGTGCAGGCACCTTCGGCAGACTATGAGAGCATGACCACGGTGGCCGATCCCGTTGTGATCACGACGCTCCTTGACGACGAGATTCATGAAGCTCGCCTCGTCATTCACGACGCCAAGAATCGTGAAGTCATTACGATCATCGAAGTGCTAAGTCCGACGAACAAGATAGGCGGATCGCGCGGGCGGGCAAATTACGAAGCGAAGCGCTCGGACGTCTTGCAATCGAAGACGAATTTCGTGGAGATCGATTTGCTTCGCAGCGGTGCCTCTTTTTTTCCTCGCGAGTTGCTCCCACCTCTCGACTACGCCGTGCATGTTTCTAAGTTCGGCCAACGTCCCAAAGGGATCGTTTGGCCGATTTTGTTGAAACAACGTCTCCCGAAAATTCAGATTCCATTGCGTTCGAGCGATACGGATGTCGAGATCGATTTAGGGCAGATACTGAACACGGCCTACGATCGAGCTGGCTACGACATGATTATTGATTACTCGCAGCCTCCGTTTGTCCCGCTCGACGATGCGAACGCGATTTGGGCGAAGGAATGGTTGAGACGTCGATTGCTCGGATCTGCGCTAGGCTAGCGGAATACAGGCGACGCGACGACTCTGGCGATTCGTCAGGCTCGAAAGCCTGACCTACTGGGCTCGTTCCGTTATATTGGGAACGCTTTGTTCTCAATCGCAAGTTCTAGGAAACGGAGGATGTCGACTCCTCCCTGTTCCCAAACTTGATCGGCTAGGTTCGCGAGAGTCAATTTGTTGGTTTTGTCGACGTTTGCTTTCAAAATTCGTCGCATATCGCCAGCATCGTATTCTTTTTTCTCTCGATCTCGATGAGGCGAAATGAGTGCCGCGTATTTCGCAACGATAGCCGCTTCTACTGTCGGAATGCGATGTCCGGTTTCAGGGTTGACGATGACATGATCTTTTGAAATGGTTTCTTGGAACTTGCTCCATGGCAGCATGATGTCGATCACGGGTTTTGCCTTGCCGAATTGGTCTGGGTCGCCGGGATCCATGAAACGAATGACTTGCGAAAGCTCGATTTGTTGAAGCATGGGCCAACGGGCGGCGATCGCTTTGGCGGCTTTCGATTTTTGGCTATAGGGAACCATCACATCGACAGCTTGGGTCGCTCGAGGCATTGGCAAGAGCTTGGGTCGCTCGAGGCATTGGCAAGTAGCCAACGTACCCGTGCAGCCCCATCAATACCCAATTTTTGACGCCTGCC
Organism: Pirellulaceae bacterium; assembly: GCA_031411055.1. Lineage (GTDB taxonomy): Bacteria > Planctomycetota > Planctomycetia > Pirellulales > Pirellulaceae > JAIYDQ01. Next base: position 2,441 of record JANOAI010000476.1, on the reverse strand, counting down.
TCGACAAGGCAATCGATGACTTCGCTCCGGGTAACATCCACAGCTTGCTTCCGATGTGTTTGACGGTAATAAGAAGTGAGTCGCGTGCTTACGCCAATACCATACGCGTGCCCCGAAAGATGGATCGAGTGCATCGTGTCCGATCCAACCTGTGTATTTCGCCATGGCAGCGTTTCGGGCAGCTAGGTATTCAGGTGTCATGTTGGTACGACTATTTGGTTTGCTGAAATTCTACTTCTGTGCTATGGATCAAGGGTGTTTGGTATACTTGGATTTTGGAGTTCGCCTCTCGGAAAGAGGCGACTACTTTGCTCCATATTTCACGTTCTATTCTAGCAGATTTTGTCTGGCTTAACGGCCGCCCTACCCAAGACCAAGCAATTATGAAGCTTCTTATATCCGGGATTTGTGGGTTTGTAGGTTCGACACTGGCTCGCACTTTTGTCGAAGCGGGATCCGTTGACGAGATTATCGGGATCGATAACTTCAGTCGATCTGGAAGTGAACTCAATCGTCGTAGATTGATCGATTTAGGCGTGCGAGTGATTGCCGGAGATATTCGCAACGCGAGCGATATGGACTCGCTACCGAAAGCCGATTGGGTAATCGATGCCGCAGCGAATCCGAGCGTTCTCGCTGGCGTTGACGGTCGAACGAGCAGTCGACAGTTGGTGGAGCATAATCTGGGCGGAACCGTTAATTTGCTCGAATACTGCCGAACGCACCAAGCTGGATTTATTCTCCTTTCTACCAGCCGCGTTTACTCGATTGCCCCATTGACGCAAATCAAACTCGCGACAGCCGAAAATGCGTTTCAACTTGCCGTCGATCAGGTGCTTCCAACGGGGCTGTCGAGGAACGGCGTGAACGAGTTGTTTAGCACGACTCCGCCCATTTCGCTTTACGGCAGCACGAAAATTGCCAGTGAGTATTTGGCGTTAGAGTATGGCAACACTTTTGATTTTCCCGTCTAGATTAATCGCTGTGGGGTGATGGCTGGTGCAGGTCAATTCGGTCATCCAGCACAAGGGATTTTCGCATTTTGGATTCACAGTTTTCGCGAGAATGCGCCGCTCAAATACCTGGGATTTGGCGGAAACGGTTATCAAGTTCGCGATTGTTTGCATCCGAAGGATTTGATTTCGCTCCTGCAAAAGCAGACAAACCATATGCTTTCAAAGGGAATACCGCGAGTTGTCAATGTAAGCGGTGGATCACAAAGCGGCATGTCGCTTGCGCAGTTGACTCGCTGGTGCGCGGGGCGATATCCGACTTCAACGACACGCGAAGCACTGAATCGCAACATTCAACATGAAGGGATAAAAGGAGTTGCCACGAATCCGATTGGGTCAGAAACCCGACGCTTTGATATTCCGTGGATGGTGCTGGATGCAAGCTTATGTCATAAGACTTGGGATTGGACTGCGGCAACGTCAGTGCACGAGATTCTCGAAGAGATCGCCGACCATGCGGATGCAAATCCGGAATGGCTGGCTGTATCGAAACAATGATGGAAGTGTATTTGTTCAAACTTCAATGTTGAACAGCCAATCAAAATCTAAAACGATTGGGAAAATGGTTCGCCAACGGGTTGGCAGCTACCAAACTTGGGTGAGGTCAACGGTGGCTTGCAGGGGGGCGATCATCGTGATAGTGTCGTGGTGGATTGTTTCTTGATAACGTCCATCGGCTAGCGTTAGCTGGATCACTTGCTGTTCGTCGGGGAGGACGATCCAGTATTCGGGAACTCCGCTGCGTTCGTAGAGTTCTCGCTTCTTGGTCTTATCGTAATCAGTATTCGAGGGCGAGACGATCTCGACGAGCAGGTTGGGAATGCCTTTGATCTTCGTCGGCGTCATGATCTTTTGGCGGTCGGCTTGGATAACGACCAAGTCAGGCTGGATGATGTCGCGCTGGCTGAGCTGAACATCGACGGGGGCATTAAAGACGACTCCTTTTCCGGTTAGTTCGATCTCACGGTAGAGCTGGAATTGGATGCGTCGTGAGACGGTTTGGTGGTAGAGATTCGGTGCTGGATTCATGAAATGCTCCCCGTTGATAATTTCATGTCGCAACCCGTCGTGCGGGATCAATGCGTATTGTTCGTACGTCCATTCGGTTGGATTGGGTAGGATCGACATTCTTGAATTCTCCGACGCGGATTTTAGCTCAATTCCGATATCCAATAGAGCCAATTTTAGCTTTGATTTCGCGTTGATTCTAGCGTTGAGAGGGGTTGTTTGAGAGGTGAGATTAAGCACACTCCTCGCTCAACGCCACCAAAATTGCTTTCACGCGAACGGAATACCGCAGGTTTATCCTGCGGAAGTTTCTGATTTCCGCTAACAACAAGGATCCGCCTCTAACTCTCTCGCTTGCCGGATTTGCCGAAGGCAAATCCGGCAAGCGAGGAAACGGACGGGTTGATTTGTAAGTGTAGC
>JANOAI010000475.1:0-4473 GCA_031411055.1 Pirellulaceae bacterium | reverse complement strand
ATTTGATGGCTTCATCGAAATCACCGGCTTCGGCATAGCCAGCGGCAAGCGTACTCAAAATGTGTGCAGCTTTGAATTCCGTTAACTCGCAGGCTTCTTTCCCAAGATCGATTGCTTCCTTGCCGTTGCGAAGTGAATCGTCAGTTGAAGTTGCCAGCAACCAAGCGAGATTGTTTAACAACCTCGAGCGATCTTCAGCCACATCCTCCGTTTTCATCAGCTTTAATGCCTTTTTGTAATCATCAACGGCGGCCTGTTGGTCTCCTGTGCTCAACTTCGCGTCACCGCGAATTCGAAAAGCACGCCAATTCTTTTTGTCCTTCGTGATCAACTGGTCTGCGACCTTAACCGCAAGACTTGGGCGATTGTCGAGTTGATAAAGGTCCGCAAGATGCTCAAGCCACATTTCATTGTCCGGAAAGTTCTTTGCTAAGATCGTTGTGTCCTGGATCGCTTCGTCATATCGCTTTTGTTGACTTGCAATCGCAGCTCGCAAACGAATTCCCTCGACCGAATTCGGACGAAGGTCGAGGGCGGCGTCGATATCGCGTCTCGACAATCGAAGACTCTCCGAATCGCCTCCATTGCTCACGATTGACGCTCGTTGAGCATAAGCCTTTGCTCGAAGAAAATAGCCCTCGACAGCCGTTCCATTCAACTCGATCAACTTTGTTGCATCTGCAATCGCGGCGTTTACGTTGTCTGCTCTTTGCTTTTCAATATCCTCTTCTTTCGCCGAATCTAAACGGGCCGTTTCGGTTTCGGCATCCTGTTTTGGCTTCGAGCTTTTTTTGCTCGCTGGTTCTGCAGAACTTTTGTCGAGATAGACGTTCCCGCGGAGCAAGATTAACGAGAAACTGTCGGGCTCTTTCTCAATACGATCATTAAGCATCTTTAACGCTTCGTCCGATCGCTTTAAAACGAGCAACGCTGAAATTGCCGCTTGAAGTGCCACAGGATTTTTGGCATTGTTGTCCAGCAGCTCTTTGCCAACTTCGTAAACTTCTTCAAAATTTTCTTGAGTGCTCAGAAGTTCAAAAAGAGTGGATTGAACCTCGACACTCTCAGGAACACTTTTGAGTGCCTTGCGGAGATCGGCAATTTTATCTTCCGTCTTTTCTTGAAGTAGTGACCGGATGGCGTAGGCTTCGCCCAACTTTTCGCGATCTCGCTCTAAATGAACGATCGCAGTGTCCAAAGCTTTCTTTGCTTTGGCTGGATCCGTACCGGCAGAAAGTTTTGCAGTCAACAAATGGGCTTCACCCAAGCTCGGATTATTTTTGGTTGCCTGCTCGAGATCTTCCAAAACGTTCTTTTGAACGCGCCGCAACATCCCTTCATTGATGCGACTTTTTCCCATCCCTTGAAGCTCCTGTAGTTGGAGCTTGGCTCGTTCTAAAAGCGTGGCTCCGAGCAGTTCCTTGGCCAAGGCTTGATCATCTTTGGCAAGTCCTTTACTTATCGCGCTTTCAAGGAGGGTTACGACCCTGGATCGCTGCTCAATGTTCTTGGCTTCCATTTTCAAGTCCATCGCTTTGTCCAAATCATCGATGGCCGAGCTTACCGAGGGAGTACTCTCAGCAGGGGCGTCTGATTTGTTCGATGGAGCTGACTCTTGAGCTCGCAACTCGATGGCAAGAATGGTGAGGAGGCATAGTGCCGAAACAAACGGCATACTGAGGGAACGTTGCATTAACATGGATCAGAACCTTTCTTGGTTTGGTCTACGGATACTAATGGTAGCGGATTTGGCAAGTCAAAACCAAGAGCGGAACCGGATCTCCCGCGAAGAACCGGCTCCAATGAATATCAAGAAAACTCCCTCTGCACCGGTGTTTTCGAAGGCTCAGAAGCCGTTCTCGGGTCGACTTAGCGAGAATCCCAGTCATCGCGGAACCGCGAGCCAGCCGGTGCATTTGAAGGTTAAATTTGTCAAATCGATGTTGCGACTGAGATGCGGAAATAGACCCGAAACGGGGCACCGTTCAGCCACCGCGCCCGATTGTTTTTGTTGTCTTTAACCGCGCGCACGGCTATTTAGTCTTTCAACCAAGCTTGAGCGGATGCGTCACTGGGCATTCGCCAATCACCCCGAGGTGAAAGCGAAACACTGCCGACTTTTGGTCCGTCTGGGACACAGCTTCGCTTAAACTGATTCGCGAAAAATCGCCGAAGAAATAGCTTCAGAGTCTTCTCAATCACGGCTGAATCGTACACCCGGGAGAACTGAGCGTGCTCGGCCAAGAAGAGTATTTTTTCAGGCGCTGCACCGGTCCGAACGAAATGATAAAGGAAAAAATCATGGAGCTCGTAGGGGCCGATGGTATCTTCGGTCGCCTGTTGGATCTCGCCCTGCGACGAAAGAGGCAATAATTCGGGCGAAATGGGCGTATTCGCAATTGCCAACAAAATCCGTCGCAATTCCCCCGCAAAATGGTGCTCGGCGACGTAGCGGACCAAAAACTGAACGAGCGTCTTAGGAATGCTGCAATTGACGTTGTACATGGACATGTGATCGCCATTGTAGGTCGACCAACCAAGAGCTTGTTCCGAGAGATCGCCTGTACCCAAAACGAAACCGCGGCTCATGAGCAAAAGTGTTCGAGTTCGTGCCTGGACATTTTCGAAAACAAGGTCGGAATGCTCATCCGGATGCAACGATTCGATCGCCGACTGAAACTCGCTTACCGATTTTTCGCCAATCGCCATTCCGAACGGATCGTGTTTCAAGTCGCGAAAGACCTGCAGGCAGGTTGCCCGAATGTCAGATTCAGATTGGGTGATATGAAGTTCACGCATCAACTTACGAGCATTTTCAAGGGTTCCCTGAGACGTTCCGAAGCCTGGCATCGTTAAACCATGGATGCGGCTTCGAGCAATCGACTCGCGATCACACATCGCGACGGCGACAATCAATGCCAAGGTTGAGTCCAAGCCCCCCGAAACGCCTATCACCAGTGGCAAGGTGCTGGGAAGCTGATGTACCCGTTTGGCTAATGCCGCACACTGAATCCCAAATATTTCGCGACATCGCTCTTCGAGCTGTGCTGGGTTTTGAGGAACAAAGGGTTGTCCGGGAATCGAACGGTTCAATCCTGATGCCTGACTCGCCAGTGCAAATGGCACGCTTCGAAAGCTTTTACTGACAACGCCGTCGCTCCCTTCACTAAATGTCCCCGTCATGCGGCGATCGTGAAGGAGTCGACCGAGGTCAATGTCGACCGTAACATGGCGAGCCGAATCAACCTTTTCCGGTTCCATTCCAAGGCTGGTGACTTCTTTGAGCAAGGCTCCATTCTCAGCGACCATACAATGACCACCGAAAACCAAGTCGGTGGTGGATTCGGTTGGTCCAGCGCTCGAATAGGCGTAAGCCGCCAGGCATCGACCAGATTGGCTCGTCACCAATTCGCGGCGATAGGCTGACTTGCCGATCGTCTCATTGCTTGCCGACAGATTCAGCAAGACGTTGGCCCCGGCGAGAGCCTGGATCGAACTCGGCGGTACCGGCATCCAAAGGTCTTCGCAAATTTCGACGCCAACCGACACCTCGCCGCATTCAAACAACAAGTCCGTTCCGAACGGAACTTCTCCGATTTGCGGAACCAAAACTTCCCGTCCATCCATGCCTTTACCGGAAGAAAACCAACGCCTTTCATAGAACTCTTGATAGGTCGGCAAAAACTGCTTCGGAACGAATCCAAGCAAACTACCGTGATGAATGACCGCAGCCACATTGAACAATCGAGATTCAAATCGGAGTGGCAAACCGACCACCCACAACTGCGAACAATCCGACGAGGCCTCGACGAGCCGAACCAGATTATCCATGCAAGCGTCGAGAAGTCGATCTTGAAGAAAGAGTTCGCCGCAGGTGTATCCGCAAAGACTCAACTCCGGAAAGACAATCACATCGGAATCGCGAAGCTGTTCGCAACAACGCATAATCGCATCTGCGTTCGCCGACGGATCAGCAACCGTAAGATCGATCGAGGTTGCGGAGAGTCTTACGAAGCCGAGCGGATGCATGAATGGGATGCTTTGAGTGAGGATTCTTACCGTGGATGAAGGCTGTTTTCTTCTTGTCGGCCCAAGATCCTAGCCGAATTCGCGTTCGAGGAAATCGGCTAGCGCCTCAGGCCAAATCAAGCTGATACTATCTTAGTCGCTTCCCGCTGATTGGCTAGGAATGTCTGTCAATCGCAATCATCCTCCATTTGCAGAAAGAAAACCGACGATTTTCGGGGCGATTTGGATGTATGGTAACAACGTTTCAGCAATCATGTTAAAGTGGATAAAAGTCCTTTGTTCCAATTAATTAATGAGGGTCGAGTAAACTTGTACGTCGGACTTCCAGTCCGTCGGTGGCAATCATACCCAACATAATTAACCGACGGACTAGAAGTCGAATGGCGTGGACTTTAGGAGCGGAACGGCGCAAGCCGTCCGGTGTTTTGCGAGAAAATGTTGAGG
>JANOAI010000474.1:0-3095 GCA_031411055.1 Pirellulaceae bacterium | reverse complement strand
TTTTTGTCTCCGGTAATGTCGGCAAGGTAAACATTCAAGTCCTTGAAATCGATATCCGGATTTGACGATGGATAACTGATCCGAATGATTCGGGAGTTGGAGCTTTGTTTGTCGGTTGTAAGAAACGAATTGACGAAGTCGTCGTCCCACTGTCTTGGCCAACTCTCTGCGCTATTGTCATAAATCCTCGCAATGGGGCCGCCGAATAGAATCCTGACGAAGATCGAGTGTCCTGATATGTTATTGGGGTCCGTACTGTACGAAGTACTTGTAAACGCAAGATCTCCGTATCCATCTCCGTTGATGTCACCAAAACTGTTAGCTGGATTTCCGACAACTTTATTGTCGATGACGATGTCTGCCAGGTCCGTAATTGATTCCGTTTTGCTCGAATCGTAGGGGCCAAAGACGATGTAGCTGGTGTTAGGTCCGGAAAGAATAAAGTCAGTTGAGCCATCGCCGTTGAAATCGCCGATCGGTAGGAGGCGAGAAAGTTGAGCTTTCGGTGTCGCCCCCACAATTGCAGGCGAAGTTGTCGTCGTATCCGGGAAATACGGGGTTCCCATTTGATACACATAAGCTTCGGATGGAGCATTGGCAGGGAAGCCACCAGGCAACGGAAAATCGCTCGGTACCTTACCCGTTAGATCATTCGTCGGTGGAAGATTTCCGAAGATGGAATCGTTGCCTCCGTCACCAACTAAGTCATCGTCACCTAAGTTTCCTGCGATGAAGTCGTCACCGGATCCACCGATGATCGTGTCCGCTAACGGACCACCGAAAATCGCATCGTTGCCGTCGCCGCCATCGATCCGCAAGGCTGCTATGGTTGCACCTTGCTCGAAGTCGCCTAGCTCATAGCCATAGGTCTCGTAATCGGAGGCTGTGTATGTACCGGTCTTCGGTAAAATTCGGAAACCGCCGTCGGCGTGGAAGACGTCGTTGCCGCCGCCCAAACTGACTTCGGTGCTCTCGACATCGCGAACTTGGAAATACGCAAACTCTTGATCGTACGTTGTCAATCCACCGGCCGTGGTTGTTTTGAAAGCTTCGGTTCCGATGTCCCATACCAAGCTCGTAAACTCGTACCGATGCAAAAGTGTGTTGTATTGAATCGCGGCAAAATCCGGGACGTCAAAACCACGTCGATCTTTGTCGCCACCTAAAAATAATACGCGATCATTTCCTGCGCCGCCGATGTATTGATCACTAAAGGTTGGAAGATACGTTCGCGTTGCCGGATCAAAGTCTGTATTCGGCTGATTACCCAGCAGCGGCAGCGCATCTGGGATGACTTGGAACGTATCGTTGCCATTGCCACCAAAGAGCAAATCGCTCGCTTGACGATCATCACCACCGATCAAAACGTCATTGCCATCGTTTCCGAAGATCCAGTCTTCGCCTGCGCCACCTCGTAAAATATCATCGCCAGTCCCACCCAGAATCACATCGCGCCGATCGGTTGCTCCGCTTCGAATACTAAGGTTTACTTTCGGCATCGCAGCTAGATTCGCCGGGACGGAGGTTCCCGTATAATTGAATCGCAAGCTGTACGGAGTCGGTACGAGATTCGGCGAAGTTACTTGCAGCAAGTACGTCTTTGTCGGATCCAATCCACCCATCGAGATCGTCGATACATCACCTGCGATTGCAAAGCTGGGGGCGTTAATTCGATTGCCTGCAACCGTTACGTCCGAACTCTGTTCGAAGATCGCCAAGCCAAGACTGTCTATCGGAGACCCGCTGGCAAGTAGAATCTGCGGTACGATTTCCGGAGATATTGCAAAGTCAATGGTAAAGTTGTCGGATCCTGCTGCCCCTTCTGGGCCAACGGCAACGTACACGACGTCACCCGGAACTAAGGCACCCAAGTTTGTGTTGATCGACATGTTTGCAGAAGAAACAACCGAGTCGAAACGCGGTGCATTGCCGTTCACATGAATCAAGGCTCGTAGGTTGTTGATACCAGCCAAGCGATTCACCGAGCTATCGGCAATCTTGTAGTTTCCGGCAACCGAAATCGTATAGGCATAGATCACGTAACGATCGAGCGTATTGCCAACGGAGCCTGTTTGTGTCGAACCGAGCCCTGGATGACTACCAGTTGCTCCAATGGACCCAAACCCCGCAGGCTGATTGTTACTCGTATTCGAATCGCCATCGGGAGTGTAAGCGCTACCGGACCATACCAACGGCCGGTAGTTGGCCGGAGTCCCGATTAAACCTGTCACGCCGTTCCCAGGTGTCCCTGGCACCCAACCCGTTGGAGCATTCCAAAGGTATTGCCAACCGGGTTTAGGTGTTGTCGAACGGAAATCGGATGAAAACCTCGCGTAGTCAAAGTTTAAGCGTTGCGCATACCGGAACGAGTAGTAATCGACATCCGCAGCGTTATCCATCGTCAAACCATTGAACTCGATCCCATCGTTATTGACTAACGTTCCATCGGTTGATTGCAGGACTGTATTGACGGAGTTGACCAAAGGAAAGGCTTGAGCAGGTATATCATTGCGTCCACGAAGCCCGCTGCCAGTTGAGCTTTCGGTCTTATCGACGAGGATCGCATTGCCTGCAAGAATTTCAACGGTATCATCGCCAGCCCCGGCATCGATCCAGACCGATTTTTGAACTGTCGGTCCGACAGTGATTTTGTCGTTACCGCCGAGTGCATCAATGAGAATGACTTGGAAATCTCCTTCGGGCGGAATGATGCTCGCAAGCAATTGCGTATTGGTTAAGTCGGCGGTTGCGGTTGAGATCTTCGTCAGTTCGGCTTCACGTGCAGCCGGATCGGCGTTGGCCTGAAGTTCGTCCAGTCGGAACTTCAAACGATCCGTGTCCCAAACTTTGTTTCCATCCGAGTCAGTGGCGTCAAAATCGAGACGAATCTGAGCCGCGAAACTAAAATTCCCGTTGTTGTTGGTCAAACGAGTGATCAAGTGATGGTCGGTTAGGATTCCTGGCTCGGTCACAAAATTCACATCGATCTGATCGGCCGCGTTCGTACCACCGACATACCAGACTTGATCCGATTCGCGCGCGTAGGCTTTCCATTCGTCGCCGGCTAGCGTTCCATCCATCGATTCAAATGTTGT
>JANOAI010000473.1:0-9336 GCA_031411055.1 Pirellulaceae bacterium | reverse complement strand
CTCAATCAATTTTTCGATGGCTGTTTTTCGTTGGCATGTGCAGTTCCGTCGGTGGCTGTCATGTACTTGAACCCAAGCCGATCAATCGCGTTCGCAATAACTTGCCGAAGAATCTTATCGCCGATCATGAACCCCAATTCGAGCGAGGCCAAAAACGACCAATTGTCGATGGCTTCGGGTGGCTTTGGGGTATTCCGTCGAAGATCACATTGTGGGATCGACGAATGGAGAACCACTCGATCTCGAACGAGACGGAGATGGTAATGGCTCAGTATCTACAAGCGAACGATTTGTCGGACGTTAAGGTTCGACTCAATCAATATCGCCCAGGTGATGACTGGCGTCGCCTCGTGAAGAACAAAAGCGTCGCTTGGCCGTGGCGTTACACCTTTGGAACGGTCGCAACCCTCGGAGAAACAATCGTTCCAGGCCGCCTTTTCGGTGGCGATCATTTCAACCCCTATACAGCGACCATTCATCTTTACAGTGACGTCCCAGTCATCGCCTTGCATGAAGCAGCCCACGCTAAGGATTTTTCGAATCGTAAATATCCAGGGACTTACGCTGCCGCGTATGCGCTTCCTTTGGTTCCTCTTTGGCACGAGCGCGAAGCGACGAACGATGTTCTCGCCTATACGCAGTCGCTCGCAGCTTCGAATCCTGAGGATACCGCGCTCAATCAAGAGGCATACCACATTCTCTTCCCAGCCTACGGGACCTATTTTGGAAATGCCGCCGGTTATGCCGTTCCAGCCTATTCCTTCCCTCTTTACGTTGGCAGCGTCCTCGCTGGACATGCCAACGGGCGAATGCGAGCACCGGACGAGGCAGTACGTCGATGAACGAGAACGGCCATCATCTCCGTTCGTTCCGTGTTAGTGTCGCCCTTCCCTCCGTGAAGGAAGCGGGCGGGCCAATCAGCGTTCTTGCTCTTTCAGCCGTTGCGAACGATCGATGGTTACCCGGCTACACGCTACGTTCGCGGAGCGAACGGCGACACTTGACAGGCTAGAAGCTTGGAAGGCAAAAGGGTAGGATTTGTTTCTCAGCCAGTGGCTGGCGGCATATGAGCTGCAAACATTCACGAGGTTGTCTTTTCTACGATTCAAGGAACGGTATGGCGACGTCGAAACTACGCAAAACCTTTATGATCGGGCAACTTGGGTTGTTTACTGGTCTCCTACGAACAGCGCTGGTAGGCATTTTTTTGGGAGGGGCCTTTCTTTCGCTAGTCTCCGTCGCCGACGAGATCGACGTAGCCATAGCCAATTTAAAAAAGATCGAAGCTAACAACGACGGAAATCAAAAAGCAGTCGATGCCGTCAAAGCCATCCAATCTGGCAGGCAAACAGCATTACTTCGCGTTCTAGAAGGCATGAAAGGGGCTTCGCCCGTCGGAAAGAACTATTTGTCGGGTGCCGCCGGAACGCTGTTTCAACGCAATTCACTTTACCTTCGATCCCAGCTTGAATCCTTTCTCCAGGATCAAAAGCAGGATGGTGAGGCCCGGTATCTGGTATTTGAATGGCTTACCGATAAAAACCCTAAGCTCCGAGAAGAAATGCTGGGCACTTTCCTCGAAGACTCGAGCCTTGAATTGCGCTACGCGGCCATCGAACAATCGTTAAAGAAACTCGAGAAAAGCGACCAAGCTGATCCACTTAGAAAACTGCTTGATCTGGCTCGGCACCCCAGCCAAATCGAAGACATCGTCAAGAAACTGAAAGAACTCGGCCAAACCGTCGATCAAGCAAAAGTCTTTGGTTTTTTGATGTCGTGGCAGGTCATTGGACCCTTTGATAACCAAAACCAAAAGCATTTTCATACCGTGTACGACGTTGAAAAGGATCTTCTTTCCACACCCTTCGATTTGTCGAAGAAGTATCCCGGCAAATCAGGCGAGGTCGAATGGCAGGACGTTGCGACCGATGACAGTGCAGGAGTCGTCGAATTGGCTGAGCGTTACAAGAAAGAGAAAGGGGCAATCGTGTATGCACGCACCATCTTCGTTTCGGATAAGGTTCGCGATGTCGAGATGCGATTGGGTTGTATCAACGCGAATAAGCTGTGGGTTAACGACCAAGAAGTCTTCATGAACGAGGTCTATCACGCGGGCATGTCGATCGATCAGTACATCGGACGTGTCAAGCTTAAGTCGGGTGAGAATGAAATCGTGCTCAAAGTCTGTCAAAATGAGCAAACGGAAAGTTGGGCTCAACGCTGGCAGTTTCAACTTCGAGTAAGCGATTTTACCGGCAAAGCGATTCTTGCTGACAATCGTTAGGATTGCGAAACAACTTGAACCCCAAACGTTTACCGACTACCGTACCGCCGCCTACCATATCGTTGAGGAAAAGTGATCGATGAAAAGATGGACCTGGCTTTTGCTTTTTATCTTCGTTTGTCGGTCGGCTCAATCGGAAGATTGGCTCCAATTTCGCGGTAAGGACGCTAGCAGCGTGGCACTCACAGCGGAGCCACCACTCGAGTTTTCGGTTGATCCAAAGAAGAACATCACCTGGAAAGCGGATTTACCCGGTCGCAGCGCCGGTGGCGTCATTGTGGTTGGCAACCAAGTCATCGCAACCAGCAGTGATGGACTCGATCAACGACGAATGTACGTCACCGGAGTGGATTTGGAAACTGGACAAAGACGTTGGCAACAATCGTTCGTTGCCCGCGGGCGACCATTTTCTCATCCATACAGCGCGAACGCTGCCCCAACCCCGGCCAGCGATGGAAAGTACGTATTCGCTTTTTTCAGCTCGAACGACCTTATTGGCTTGGATCTCGAAGGCAAGCTGATTTGGTATCGTTCGCTAGCGACCGAGTTCCCGAAGGCCGGCAACGACACCGGCATGAGTAGTTCTCCCATCGTGATCGACGGTGTCGTGATTGTCCAAGTCGAGAATCAAGGCGATTCGTTTGTTGCAGGACTCAAATCGGAATCGGGGGACTTGCTTTGGCGCGCCGATCGACCGCGGAAGGCAAACTGGAACTCGCCATCTCCCATGAAGGGACGCGATGGAAAATCGTTGGTTGTCCTGACATCCGGCGATGACATTACCGGATTCGACGTCGCAAACGGTGACAAAGTCTTTACCATTCAGCAAGGCGGAGGCCGTATTTCCTCGACTTTGGCTCATTCGAACAAACTCTTGGTCGCAACCGAAGGCCTGACCGTTTTCGAATTCTTGGACTCGACAACTCCCGAAAAAATCTGGTCGAATAACAAAGTGGAGCCAGGAAATTCATCGCCGATCGTTTTCGAAGATTCGGTCGTCGTGGTGAAAGGGGGCGTTTTGACAGTGGGTGATCTCAAAGACGGTTCCTTACGCTATAAATTACGGCTCCCCGATGCAGGGTCGATCTGGTCGACCCCCGTCGTCTGCAAAGACCGGTTGTATGTTTTTAGCGACGAAGGCAAATGTTTTGTCGTCAGTATTGGCAAAACGGAAGGGAAAATATTGGCAACAAATACATTGGATGACAAAGTGATCGGTTCGCCTGCCGTGAGTGGAAATGCACTTTATGTGCGAGGCGAGCGACAGGTTTGGAAGATTGGACGATAATGACTCGACGAAAAGACTTAAACCTCAACAGCTACATTCGGTTGATCCCCGATTTTCCAAAACGGGGAATTCTCTTCCGAGATATCACTCCCTTGTTAGGAAATGCCGTCGCCTTTCGCGAAATCGTCCATCGGATGGCCGATGCCTTTGCGAATGAGAAAATTGACTCGATCGTGGCGGCCGAAGCTCGTGGCTTCATCTTCGCCGCGCCCTTGGCGCTTGAGTTGAATACCGCCTTCGTTCCGGTTCGCAAACCGGGCAAGCTCCCCCATCACAGGCATTCATTCAGCTACGATCTTGAATACGGGCAAGACACGCTCGAAATGCACAAAGACGCTATTCATCCGGGTCAACGTATCCTGGTCGTCGACGATTTGCTAGCCACCGGCGGCACCGTTCGCGCCTGTTGCAAATTGCTCGAAGAAACCGGCGCACACATTGTGGGCTGTGCATTTGCAATCGAACTTGTAGCCCTCGATGGTCGCAGTACCCTTGGTAACTACCCCATTCACAGCGTGCTGACTTATTAGTTCGACTGTCCCCAATCCTTACGGAAGGCATAATCTCATTGATAACACGAAGCGCAAGCGAGTGGTTTTCTTGAGGTTTTTTCTTGAGGTTTCGATAGTCAAACCACTCGCTTGCGCTTCGAGTTAAAGGAATTGGGACAGTCGAATTAGTCAGTGTGCCGCGGCATACTACACTATATTCTTTGCACAACTTGGTCGATCGGAAATCGAACTTTCTTGGCCAATGCGTACTTGTCGCCGGGATTGCGATAGCCGACGGCACATCCGACGATGGACGTGTAATCCGTCCCTTCTAAACCGAGCAGTTTGTCGTAACCTTTTGCCTCGATCCCTTCCATCGGGCAGGTGTCTACACCAAGCATTGCGGCCGCCGTCATCAACTGGCCAAGGGCGATGTAAACTTGAAGGGCACTCCACTGCATGAGCTCCGCATCGGATCGTTTCGTGCTTTGAATCATCATCCCCCGATAACCATTCAACGACTTGACGTCGATCTCGCGCGTCGCGGCCACGGATTCAAGGAAACGATCGACATAGGCTTCATCAATTTTTCGACGTGCGGCAAGCACGACCATGTGTGAACAATCTCGAGGTTGGGTTTGCGTCCAAGAAATCGCAGGCATTTGTTCCTTCACGGCCTGGTCTGTGACGACGACAAAACGCCACGGCTGAAGCCCATAACTGCTTGGAGTTAAGACCAATGCTTGCTCCAATGCGTTCCAAATTTCTGTACTCAGCTTGCGAGCTGGATCGAAGCTTTTAACAGCGTATCGCCATTGAAGTTGAGAAACGAGTTTTGTTGAATCGATCATTTTTCGGGGGTGTCATCCAGGGTTACACGAACGCCAAGCTCACGTAGCCGTGGCAAATGCTTTGTTTTCGCGATTTCACTCAGTGGATTTTCACGAATATCGAATCTTAGATAAGAGGCAAATCTTTTTGGTCCTGCCGCATCGGTTTCGCAGAGTACGACCAATGGCTCGAGTGACTCGATCTTGTTTTTACTTAGCGCCAATCGCTTGATCTCGCCAAGTCCGTCCAGGGCCTTCAAATCGGACAACCCCGTGGCGCTCAAGTCGAGCGTTTCGAGCCATTTAAGTTCTCGAATCGCAGATAAATCCTCAATCGGATTTCGAGCTGCATACAACGACCAGACTTTCTTCAAATTGGAAATCGGCTTGAGTGAACGAATCTGATTGTCGCTCAAATACAGCGACCGCATATTCGTCATTTGGCTAACCGGCTCGATCGTGCTCAATCGATTTCGACTCAATTCAAGATATTGCAACTTGTTGAGCGCGGCGAGCGGCTCGATGGATTCGATTTGGTTACCGGCAAGGTTGAGCGATTGTACCTTTTTGAGGTCTCGAAGTGGAGCCAAATCAACAATCGCGTTGTTCTCCAAATCGATTTCCAATACCGCTTGGCAATGCTGGAGTCCCTCTAACGAAACAATATTCCTTTTCTTTCCCACGACGCGCGAAATATTTTTTACGTCCTCGACGGTCAAGGGTTCCTGGTTGTATCGCTTGGCGAAAACTTCCTGTCGGACGGCCGCTTCTAAGCCGCGATCAGGAAAAACGGGATCGGCAGCTAACGCCGGTGAGCCAAGAAACGTTGGCAAAACAGCGACAACAAGTAGAAATCGGACGATTCTCTCGGAGTGAAAACGCATAGGGAGGTAGGCCCAAAAGGGGAGATGGATGGAGGATCGTATCATAGTTTGCCCGGACGATCGGTTGTACCCGTTCTCAACTCGACGCGAGGCTTTTCTTGAAAGCATTTTTTCCGCAAGAAAACAGGGGGGTTTAGGAGTGTTTCGGGGGCGGTTAGGCATCGCGGAAAGGCTTGAAAAAGACTACAATTCCGCCTTGGAAATGTTGGTCGAAAAACGCCTCCACGCGAAGCGGTCCGACCACCCCGTTTGATGACCTTTGGCTACCCGGGTTGGTAGCGGTTTTTTAGGAACACAATGAGCGAAATACAATCCGATCAAGCTTCCCCCGAAGAAATCCCAACCCTTCCATGCCAGGACTACAACGCTGAAGACCTTAAACATCTAAGTGACCTCGAACACGTTCGCGAACGTCCGTCGATGTACATCGGGGATACGACTCTCAAAGGACTTCACCATCTCGTTTACGAAGTCGTCGACAATTCCATCGACGAAGCCATGGCAGGCCATGCAAAGACAGTCTCGGTCGGAATCAATGCCGACGGTTCCGTCACTGTGGAAGATGACGGCCGCGGTATTCCCACCGAACACCATGATCAGCTATCCGAACTTCTTCAGCGCGAAGTCAGTACGCTGGAAGGGGTCATGACTGTCCTCAAGTTCGGCGGCAAATTCGAAAAGAAAGCTTATCAGGCTTCTGGTGGTCTTCACGGCGTTGGGGTAACCGTTGTGAACTTCCTGTCGCAATGGTGCGAAGTTGAAGTCCATCGCGATGGCAAAGTGTGGACGCAGTCTTATGAGTATGGCGTTCCAACAGGCCCGGTCCGCGAATCGGGAACGACGACCCGCCGCGGAACCAAGACGACCTTCAAACCAGACGGTCAAATCTTCCAAAGCACAAAGTACTCGTATGACACTTTAGTCAAGCGGCTTCAAGATCTTGCATTCTTGAATAGCGGTGTCCGTATCAAGTGTCGTGATGATCGCAGCAATCAAGTCGACGAATTTTATTACGAGCGTGGGATTGTCGAATTTGTCGAGCATCTCAATCGAGCCAGCGACGTTATCCACAAGGAAGTCATCTTCATTACCGGCTCAAAGGATGGCATCACCTACTCCGTTGCCCTTCAGTATTCGGAAGAATACACTGAAAATCTTCAATCCTACGTCAACAATATCCATACGATCGAAGGTGGAACGCACGTCTCGGGCTTCCGCGCTGCCCTAACACGAACGTTAAACAATTACGGTAAGAAAGAAAACCTCTTCAAAGATTTAACCCCATTGGGCGAAGATTTTCGTGAAGGCTTAACCGCCGTCATCGCGATGAAGGTTCCCAATCCTCAATTCGAAGGACAGACGAAAACCAAACTTGGCAACGGTGAAATTGAAGGATTAATGAACACGGCTGTCGGCGAAGGCTTGAGCAAGTTCATGGAGGAAAACCCGAAAGTCGCCAGGGCCATCGTCAAGAAAGGGTTGCTGGCTGCCGAAGCTCGTGAATCGGCTCGTAAAGCCAAGGACGCGATCCGAAAGCGAAAGGATGCACTCGGCGGCGGTGGGCTTCCTGGAAAACTGCGCGATTGCAGCAGCAATAAGATGGAAGAGTGCGAACTCTACCTCGTCGAAGGCGATTCGGCCGGTGGATCGGCGGAAGGTGGTCGCTTCCGTCAAACGCAAGCCATTTTGCCACTCCGCGGTAAAATCATTAATGCTTACAAGAGCCGCGATGACAAGGTCCTGGCAAACGAAGAAGTCATGAGCATGATCCAAGCCATCGGGACGGGAATTGGCGCCGATCAAGACATTGGCAAGCGTCGCTACAATCGCGTTATCATCATGACCGACGCCGACGTCGACGGTTCTCACATTCGAACGCTACTTCTTTGCTTTTTTTACCGTCAAATGTACCAGCTTGTAGCCGGCGGCCACGTTTACGTTGCTCAGCCCCCTCTGTTCCGCGTCGTTCGTGGCAAGAAGGAAAAGTACTACGTCCAGACCGAAGAAGTCATGAAGAGCCAGCTCATGGAAAAAGGGCTCTCCGATAGTCGCTTTGTCGGTGAGGAAGAAAAGGTGATTGATGGAACCGATATGCGTCGCCTTTGCCAAACGCTGGCGAGCATGGAAGAAGCCATGTTAACGCTTGAACGTCGCGGTATCTCCTTGCGCGTCCACGCCGAACGAATCGAAGTCGAATCGGGTCGGATGCCCGTTTTCCATCTCGATATGGGAACGGAAGATCACTGGTTTGTGACTCGCGATAAGCTTGACGAGTTCATGAACGAACGCAAACTGTCGCTTGATGATTCTTCGGAAGCGCCCGCCGGTACCCCAGCGCCACCCGATGTTCTGAGTGGAAAGAAAGAGGATACTGATCTTAAACCTCATGCGCCGCATGTCATCGAACTCTACGAAGTCCGAACGATCAATGGCGGCTTGAAAGAACTCGCAAGCTTCGGCTTTACGATTGAAGATCTCATTCCAAAAGATCGGACCGGTCGAACGGATTCACGATTTCGGCTACTTCGAGAAGAAGCCGAAATTGGCCTCGAAGACCTACGTGGCTTGCTCCCGGCCATCCGCGCCGCTGGTGAAAAAGGGCTTCAAATTACTCGATTTAAAGGTCTCGGTGAAATGAATGCCGAAGAACTTCGCGAGACGACCCTCGATCCAGCCGTCCGAAGCATGATCAAGGTCACACTCACCGATGCGGCCGCAGCCGACGAGATGTTCCGTGTCCTGATGGGTGACAAAGTCGAACCACGCCGCCAGTTTATCGAAAAGCATGCGCTCGACGTGAAGAACCTCGACGTCTAGCCGATCAAAGCTCGATGACTTTCGTCCCCGCAATTTGGTCATGGATGCATTTTCTGTTCTGGCCAAAAATGGAAAGGGAGTCGGCGATCGAGAGGTAGCTTCCGATGTAGGGGGCTAGTGCGATCAGGAACATCGGCCCATACCGCTTCAACATTTGCGCACTCAACGATATCGAGCTGCCATCGTCGTTCACTACTCGAATCTTGCAAATTTTTTTGCCGATCGTTTGGCCACTTTGAGCCATGAAGTACCCGTTGAGAATGATAAAGCATACGAGATACGTGACCCCACCGACGATCGACGACGCAATCTCATATGTCATTTCATCCACGTCAGCCGATTCAAGATACCATTCCATGCCAAATAAGATTGGAAGGAGAAATGGGAGAAGGATCAGACTATCGAGCATGGCTGCCGCAAATCGAGCCCACCTGCTCGCCAAACTCCCTCCGGATGGAAACTCCGGCACCATGGCGTCATCGACAAAGGTGGACTCGTAAGGATTGGGGGCATTCAACACGGCGGCCCTCGCAACCCCGCCGACGATCAGCTGTATCGGTGGAATCTCGACTGGCACCACCTGCTTCTGCCGTCCGCCGTCCGACAAGGTGCAGACCGGTCCGAACTCGTATCGTTGCGTGATGGGTGATTTCTCGACCGGTGTGGGCCAGGGCGGCCCGTTCATCAATCGCGTCGACAACGGGCCGCGCATCATGGTCGGCCCTGCACCGGCGCAATTCGG
>JANOAI010000472.1:0-23005 GCA_031411055.1 Pirellulaceae bacterium | reverse complement strand
CTCGAGCGGGGAAAATACTTCTGGATCGCCGCGCTTTTCACCTGAAACAGGCGTCCCCTTTTGAACAATGTGACCGAATTTATATGGGGTGAAATCCAGTTCTTGGCGAGCACCAATCACGGCCTTTCGGAAATCGTTCGGTTGGGGATATTCGATTGGGTGCTTGCCGGTTTCAATCTCTTGTTTCGCGGCGAGCGAGCGACTTGAAAGTACTTCCGGGGTTCGAGATCGCTCGTAAGCACGCGTCGTCAGTCCGCTATAAATAAGGTAGAAGGCGAAGAGAGTGAAAAGGCTTAGGCCAACTTTTTCACCATGATTGATTAACCATGTTTTCCAAACAGCCGAACCACCCGAACTCTTCTTGTTGGAAGATTTTTTGGCTGGCTTGTCGGAGCTTTCGCCGGTTTTCTTTTTTCCGAGTCCAAACATTATTGGCTCCCTGCGGGCGTTGTTGAGGCTGGGTCGGTCATTCCCAATTTTTGTTTGTCCGGTGGATTGAAAAGGTAAACAATCCCAAAGATTTCCACTGGCGAGTCGGCGGGAGCGTCGTCGAGCATGACGCCAGCACTGTCTGCATCATTGCCGTCGGTCGCAACTGTCGGTCTCGTGCTGGCTCCGACGGCTGGACTAAATCCGCCCGAAGATCCACCATCTCCGTCTCCTTCTCCGCCTGAAGCCGCAGCTGATAAGTTTGGTGCAAACGGATTTGGATTCGTGTTGACGCGAACTTGTTTCACTTCGATCATCAATTCGCCATTGCCACACAATGAGACCAGCTCAGGAATCTTGGCTTGATCCATCTTTACGCGTATCCGAATCGGAATTCTTTTCGCGACGGCATACGGGGCATCATCTGGCGAAGTGCTCTTCATTTTCTCACGGAGCGTTGCACCTTTCATTGGCTTCAGTCGTTCATCGACATAACGATCATTGGCGGGGTCAGGAACGGCTGACCCCGTCGTTGCGGATTCGTCACCTAAATCGAGTCCAGGCCCAGTGCTTTGTTTCGACACCGTGGAATCATTCGCGGCTGCTCCAAGTTTAATCGACTCGATTTCTTTAATAGGCGCTTGGAAATTCTCGCGAGCTTGTCCATTCGTAAGCTGGATCACTTTTAGAATGGCCGTCAAAATCCAAATGTCTTCTTGGGTGTAAAGGATCTCAAGGGTGCTTGGTACTTTGGTCGCTTCCCACCAGGGAGCCATGTCCTTTGAAAGAATCATTTGTGAACTCGTGCTCCATTCGACCAATGGCGCCGAAATCCCCGCATTGGCCGGCTGATCATCCTTCGCTGCTACGCCGCCCATTTCGGCGGTCCAATGGGCGCCTACAATTTTTGCCAATGTGGTGAACTCACGTTTCACGTAATCTCGGTAAACGGATCGGTCGGTAGCGATCAGAGGATCTTTGGCGATCGTAGGTTCGAGCAATTCAATAGGCCTGAATTTTTCGACGATCCGAAGAGCATTCGAATTCGCTTCAAAGACATCCTCGCCCCACTTGAGAATAGGGACTTGTCGATCGTACTGTTTTGTCCAAGCATCAAAGACGTTTTGCTTTGTTGCCTCGATAATCTTGTTGATTTCAGCTTCGGAATTCGCGTTGGGGTGCGTAGTTTGCAGACTTTCCAATCCTGAGACAGTATTAAAGGCGGAGTCCAGCGCGGAATGGCGAGAACTGACCTGCTGCCTGAGCGAACTGGAAGCCATGTTGAACACGACAAGTGAAACGATGAGTACAAGCGAAGTCAAAATCCAAAAATGGTATTTGACGACGTAACTCCAGTAAACTTTAAGCTGATCCATGAATCGTTTTCCGATTTACTTTATTTTCTTGGAGGTGGAATGGCATCTTTGTCGTACCCAGGCTGTTGTCTCCACCACAGTCGATCGGACATGGTTTTCTCTTGCCAAGCAAATTGGACGACAAACGGTGCCTTTGGCGCAACAAAGTGAGACGGTATTTGCTTGCCATTCAGTTCAAGGAAGCTGATACCTTTGCTATCGGGTGTGGGCGGCTTGACCGTTGATGACTTAGAGCCACCATCTTCCGATGCGGCTTTGGCGGCCATAAGGAGTTTTTCAGCGTCTTTGTATTCTGGGTTGGGAACGAGGTGTCTTGCGTCGATGAGAACGGCCTGCGAAATCACTGGGAAACAAATACCGAGTTCTTTCATGGTAAACTCCGTGAGACTACCGTCGGGGCCAGGCAATTTAATCTTTCCATGTTCGAGGTACTCGAGCAAATACTTTCGAATGTGCGCTTCCCCCTCGAGCCCCTTTTTGCCATTGAAATAATGAAAGCCTTCGATTTCGATCACCCATCCGGGACCGGATGGCCCTGTCATTGCCGTAGTTCCATTAGCCTCGCTTGAATCGGGTGCCGATGGTTGAACTTGATCATCGGCCGGCGGTGGGGTTCCCTCGCCGCTTGCTTGATTGGGATCAATGTCTGAGGGCGTTCGATTCGGATCGACAGTCGCTTTGATTTTGGGGCGAGGGCCGACTAAGGCTTCACGATCGCGACTGTCTTCCGCATACTTTGCGCTAAGAGGTTGAAACCACCGAGACACATCATCGACGGGGGCCGAGTCAACACGTGTTAGGTGGAATTCTTTTCGCTCCGTTAAAGGAATCTCGGCGGGCGTCGCCTTATTTTCGTCTTCGTTGTACAGCAAACCACCTTGGATGGCTTTTAGTAGTTCCAGACAAAGCGTACGACGGTCACCGTTGGAGCTTACTTCAGCGCCAACTCGAGTGATAAAGGCTAAGCTACCCCGCT
Source organism: Pirellulaceae bacterium (assembly GCA_031411055.1). Taxonomy (GTDB): domain Bacteria; phylum Planctomycetota; class Planctomycetia; order Pirellulales; family Pirellulaceae; genus JAIYDQ01. Next base: position 20,224 of record JANOAI010000472.1, on the reverse strand, counting down.
TTGCTTGGTCGTTACTCAAAAGCGTCTGACTGGTTGTACTGGCGCTCGTAACATCGCCTTCGGCACTCGACCATTTCTCAGGAGCCACGGTCTTATAGGACCCAAAGACGGTTGCGTAATTAGCAACAATGCCGAGCAGCACCGCCGATAGGGCACCAATGGCCCATGGTTTTTTAGCTCGGACAAGCCGTTCAACGACAATCTCTCGCGGCAGTAGATTCGTCTGCATGGGACCCTGCTTGAGCATTTGTAAGCACAAGCCGTAGACGACCCCAAAGCCCGCCTGATTCTCTTTGAAAGCCGGTTGACCGAGGACCTCGTTTCCGGTGAGTCGCTCGAATTTATCGAGGGCTTTGACCTCCATCCCTAAATTCTTGTTCATGAACGAGACTAAGCCAGGCAGTCTTGCCGTGTTGCCTAAGATCACGATCGATTCGATTTCGGCCTTTTTGTTAAGGCTTCGAAAAAACCCGATCGATCGCTGAATTTCCGTGACGAGATCGTTGAAGACAGGTCTCATCACTTGGAAGACAAGCTTAGGGTCATCGGATTGCATGACATTGCGTTTCAGATGCTCGGCCTTTGCAAACGTTAGTTTGAGGTCCTTTAAAAGCTGTCGGGTAAAGTGGTTGCCACCGATCGGGATATTGCGTTGCCAAATACGAAAGCCACTCGTCACGACCAAATCCGAGGCATCCGTCCCCATGGATAGAACTACGGTGGAGGGTGGTGGCGCATCGGGATCGAAAAAGCTGCTGGACATACGTTCCGCAAATCGATCGTAAGCCACCATGTTGTAGACGGCGACGGGAGCCAGCTGGATCAGATCGACATCGATGTTCCCATCGCGGAACGGTTTTAAGGCTCGGTAGACGGCTTCCTTCTTCATCGCGAAGAGCCCTACCTCGCTTTCCAACGCGTAGCCGTCTTCGATATTGCTACCAGGCATTTGCTGGAAGTCCCAGATCACATCGTTCAAATCGAACGGAATCTGTTGCTTGGCTTCGTATTTGACGATGTCGGGGATCTTTTTGACTTCGACGGGCGGTGGCTTGAAAAACTTCGCCAAACCGCTCTGTCCCGGGACGCTGATGGCGACGCGAGCTCCTTTCAGGTCGTTACGCCCAACAAACTGCTCGATCGCGTCTTTGACCAACATTTCCGGTTCGGCTTCTGGTTGGCTCAGAATTTTGGGATACTCTACAAAGTCGAACATGTCGGCCACGACCTGATCGCCTTCGAGATGACAGCGAAGGGCCTTCAGTGCACACTGACCGAGTTCCAATCCCCAAACGTGATTTAGTTTTTTTGCCATACTTTGCGACGCAATCAGCCAGTCATCGGTTATACCGATGTTGTATCGGAGCGACGACAGAATTTGGGAAAAAAGTGACGAGACAGAGCGCTGCCAGATTAGCGGAAAACGGACGGAAAAACTGCCTCAGAAACCCTCCGAAAGGGAGTTTTCTCAGGAGTTATCCGAATCTGGATTACCTTAACAGAACCTCTCTCTATGTTATCGACCGAATCCCTAGGCTGTCAAATTTACCTTTCCAATTCTCTCATTATTAAATCTGTATGGAATCACTGCGATTGATTGCTGTCCTGCCCTGCTATTCGCTGGACGACATCGCAAAAAACCTGGATGAGCGGACATGTCGAGAGTTTCACACGGCTTGGACGGCTTTGTGGCACCCGGCAATCTTGACTCGATCGGCCGTACTTCCTGAGTGGAAAAGAGCGGATCAGTCGTCCCTTGATCTTGAAAAGGCACTGATCGTTTGTCCAGAATCGGCCAAAAAAGACCTCGACCAACCCCTGACGGAACGGCTGGAACTCCAAGGTTGTGTCGTCGTGGAGGCTGGTGAAGAGCGGGAGTTATTGGTCGAAGGTATCCTTCAAATACTCGAGAGCGAAGCCTCGAAAGTCGCCCATTCGCACACTTTGCCCGAACCTTCGCCCGAAGAACCATCCAATAACGATCTGTTTGGCCAGCCGAAAACGTCGGTTTCGATCGATGATTTTTATTCGTTGGGCTTCGCCTTTTTGCTTGTCCAAGCGCTTACACGCAAAGTCCACTACAGCAGCAACCTGGATCTGGTTGTCATGGCGGATCAGGTGCTTTCGGCTGCGAAAGCCTATCTGGCGGGCGAAGCTGTCGAAGCCGAACGTTGGCTTCAATCGTGTTTCGATCTGCTGTCCCAAGAACGCGATCGCTATTTCAATCAATCGGCATACCTCATTGATTTAACCTTGTTGGCCAACTCGACACTCGGCCAATCACTGACCGACCAACTGGATCAACCCCAACCGCAAAACCTCTTTGGGACATCATCGCTCCTCACGCAACTACAGCAGAATAACCCAACGGCTTGGGATAAATTGCTCGCACGACTATCCATGCAACAAGCTTCCATCTTGGGCGGATTGGAGCGAGATCGCTTACATCCATGGCATCCGATTGGGACACTCCAACGCGACCTCATTCGCGGACAATTGGCTTATCGAAATTTGCAAGTCGAACCACCGCGCGTCTACGCGCAGTTCGAGGCCGGAATGTCTATCGACATGCCAACCCACCTCAAGTCGATGGGGTACATCGGAGCCATCCTGCACGCGTTTTCTGACGGGCGATATCCGGTGACAACACAAGCGAAGATTTCATGGGAAGCTTCCGATACGACCACCCTGGATACGATCAACAGTGGCGTTCTCGATGCGGCATCGTGCCGATCCGTCTTTAATGCGATCAACGAACTAGCGAAGCAATTCGATCACCATCAAATCCCGACGCTTGTTTGCGCTCATTGGCCGATGAAAACGTCGGTCGCCTACGGCGATTTCTTCAACGCGGCTCGGCGAACCAACGCGTTTGGTCAATGGTCCACGCTCGACAACTATTTTGAATCAACAGGCTACGTTTATTCGCATCAGAACTTTACCGGCTCGGATTTTCAGTTCGATCTTCCGAGTTCGCCCGCGTTGTTCTCTCTCCACAGCCAATCGCTTCAGCTTCAGCTGATTCGAAACGTTCGTCTCGAGTCGACTTTAAGTTTCAGTTGCATCATTATGCAAGTTGCCATCGCGATGAAATGCTCAGAAGCTCAAATGGACGACCTCCGTTCGATCGTTACTCAGCTCGAGAAATGGCTGGAAACAAGCGATCATATCACGCGTGAATCGATTGAAGCTCAACTCCAATGCCAAGTCGAATGTTTGGCTGCAATTGCGGATTTTCGATCAAAACTGGGAAGTGTCCTAGCAGCGATTCTGCCTCGAAAGAAGCAATCCTCAGCCGCCAAGCCAGGTTATTTAGTAATCAATCCGTACTCTGGCCCAAGGCGCGTCAATTTAGTGGAACTGAACGGAGACTACGCGAGAACGGAGGACAATCGTGTGTATGACGCGTATTCAAGTGGAGCTCAATCACAGGTCATCGTCGACGTGCCTCCCATGGGTGTGGTGCAGCTTCAACCACAATCCGCTTCGGGGGGAACTGGCGGGAATCGGAAGGCGGGGCCAAATCTAGCTTCCAAGGGATTGTTGTTGGCCAATGAGTTCATCGAATGCCAAGTCGATCCCGCCAAAGGATATCTTCGAAGCATTATGATGGCCAAGAAACGTGGTGGACGCTTAAGTGGTTTGCCGGCGATCGTGGTCCATGATCCAACAGGAAAATCGATTCCGACGTATTCAACAATCCGCAATGCACAATCGCGGATCGTCGAGAACACACCGATGCAGGCAACCATAGAATCGGTCGGCGAACTTGTTTTGGATCAAAGCATTCTGGCAACGTTTGAGTTGAGCTTTCAACTGTGCCGAGGTTCACGCAATGTAGATCTTCGCTTGAAAATGAAGATATTAGAACCTTCGCGAGGCGCGACAAATTTGTGGCAATGGGCGCCCGTCTGGCGAACCGCTTGGCCGAGTCAGGCTGCTGATCTTGCGACTTGGCGCCACGGGACGAAGACCAAACTTAAAAAGACAAAGTTCTTCGCCCCCGAATTGATTGAAATCGATGACGCTGAACATCGGATTTTTCTGGCATTCAAAGGTTTGCCTGTTCATCGACGGATCGAGACAACGTTTCTCGATACCCTCCTTCCTGTCAGTGAGAGTGGCGAAGTTGATCAAGCTTGGTCGATCGGCGTTGATTGGCCGCGCCCGTTCCAATCCTATCTCGAGTTGCTTGATGAACCGTGGTTGGTCTCCGATTCTGGATCTCCGCTTTCGAACGGGTCGAGTCTTTGGTTTGCGCAAGCCAGCCAACCCAATGTTCGGCTGGAACTACGTGGTGCAACGGATGACAAGCTACGTGTCGTATTCCATGAAACCCAAGGTCGAGAAGTGAAAGCGAAGTTATCGTTCTTCCGCGATGCAATTTCGGCTGCCCGTGTTGAGCATAGCGGCAATTCCATCGAGGAACTCGAAGTCGAAAACGGCCAAGTCTTGATTCTTGCGAAACCGCACGAAATCAGCTTTCTGGACGTTACTCTGGGAGCATCCTAGAATTGAGTCGGAGTGCCAGATGGCGACTCAATTGGCCCCGAGAATTCGTCTCACTTTTTCACCCCTGTTTTTCGATCGAATGGAGCCTGAAACGCTAGTGGAGCGTCACTGGTTTTAGGCTGGAAAGCAGACAAGAAATGCAAAAGTGGAACGATCTCAGGGCCGAAACGGACGAATTCGACCTCCGAAAAGGTCCCCAGGTTCCGATTTTTCCGGCGAATCACGAATAGCTGAGTCTTTCTGGGGATGCAGAACGCTAGAATCTTCAGAAATGTCGACTAGTCTTGAGACGGACTGCGAAGTCTCCATTTACTGGATGCGGCTCGTCGCGATTCACTTTTAACCATTTTCTCCTCTTCACCATCCGCACAGCGAAGTATTCGCGAAACTGTTATGGCCAACTACGTTTCCTTGGATGAAGCCGCCAAACTCCTTGGTCTGCCGGCAAACGAACTGATCGAAATGCGATCGCGAGGTGAAATCTTCGGCTTTCGAGACGGCACTAGCTGGAAATTCAAATCCGACGAAATTGATCGCGTCCGGCAAGAGCTTTCGGGCGATGTCCTCGACGATGATGCTGGCGGTTCCTCGATTCTTGTTTCCGAGCGACCAGGGGGTTCGTCTAAAAGTGGAATCGTCCTTGGGAGTGATGAGAAAAAGAATTCGCCCAGTTCCAGTGATCTCCAGTTAGGTGATGAGCTTGGATTGGGAAGCGATGTGGCACTCGTTCCAGATCCGAGTAGTGGCAGTGGACTGCGACTTGTGAACCGAAACAACCCGCCTGCAAAATCCAAAGATAAAGATGATGATGAGTTGCGGCTCGAAGGTGACGACGAAATGGAAGTCGATGCCAGTTCGCTGTCGCTAGGGTCGGGGAGCCAAGTGAGTCTTGGTCTGGGGAGCGAATTAAGTTTTGGAACGGGGAGCGATTTGAGTCTTGGCATGGGGAGCGAATTGAATCTGGCTGATGAAGGTTCAACTCCGAGTCCTAAAAATGGATCCAAGGCGTCGGCTGATTCCGATGTCGTTGGTGGATCGGACCCCAAATTGCAGTCGCAGGAAAAGGGTGGCTCGCCTGACTTGATAATTGGCGATAGCGATGACGACCTCGACCTGGGTGATGATCTTAAGCTCTCCAAAGATGATGATGACGACCTTGTCTTAAGTAGTGGAAGCGATCTTGCGCTGAGCGCCGATAGTGGCATTAACTTGATGGCTCCATCGGATAGTGGACTCTCATTAGAAGATGATGAACCGCTGGACCTCGAAGGAGCAGGCATCTCTGGTCTCGACCTTGGCAGCGCGGTCGGAAGCGAAGCTGGAGGTAGTGGCAGTGATGTTGGTTCCGATGGCGGTTCTGGTGGTTTTAGCGGAATCGACTTTGGGACTGCTGGCGAAGATTTTCAGCTATCGCCTTCGGATGGTTTAGAAACCGACGAAGATAGCGGTTCGCAAGTCATCGAGATTGAAGACTCGACCGAACTCGGTGGTGGCTTTCCGACCGACGATTTTGGTGGTGGAGCCGACGGTGGCTTTCTCGATGACGGCCTTGGTATGGCAGGCGCCGCCGCCGGTACAGCGGCCGGAGCCGCAGCCTATCGCGGCGGCTCTCCCGATGTTCCATTGGCAACTTGGGAAGTATTAACCCTTCTCACGATCGTTCTGGTTCTTGGTTTATCGGGTTTATTAGTTACCGATATCGTTCGAAACATGTGGTCATGGAGTGCCACCGATTCCAACGTCACCAGCTGGTTCACCGACATGATCATCAAATCGCTCGGTATGGAATCTTAGCACCGATCATTTACCGTTCTTGATTCTTGTAGGCCAATGCGTCACGATGAGGGGTCTTTGCTCCTCACCGAACTCAATGCGAGCCTGCCAATGTCTCTTGAATCAAAGATTTCTTCTTCCCCAAAGGCCGTTTCTTCGGATAGCGACTCGATCGAACGTCGCGGCTTTTTAAAGGCCGCGGCGAGTTCGGTGGCTGTTGCCGCTGCCTCGCCCCTTATTCTCAATGCGACAGACAAATCAGGGAGTAGGCTCCCTCGCGTTGGAAGTGGCGAACACACCTACGAGTGTCATCACGACTGGGGCAATGATAGTCTGCCAAGCGACCACAATTATGGGAATTCGTCACATGGCGTAACGATTGATCGCGAAGGGTTGATCTATATCACGCACACGGGAACCCCGGGCTCGCTTTTTGTATTCGATGCAGGCGGTAAGTTTGTTCGTTCCATGGCCCCGGAACTAGCTACCAAGAAGAGCACGAAAGGGAAGCCAGAAACGGTATCGAGCGGTCACGGAATTGATATTCGTCTTGAGGGCAATGAAGAGTTTTTGTATCTCTCGCCAGCCAATGCAGCCATGTCTTTCACCAAGATGAATCTCAAAGGGGAGATTGTTTGGCAGAAAGGTAAGGACCAACTCAATGCGGACTCGCAGGTGTGGGATAAGCATCCCGAATTGAAATACCGACCAACGAATACCTCGTTCCGTCCGGACGGTGGCTATTATTTGGGCGATGGCTATGGAAGCGGCTATCTCTTTCACTATGACAAAGATGATAAATTCGTTCATGCTTTTGGTGGTCCCGGCGAAGCGAATGGCAAGTTCAACACGCCGCACGGACAATGGCTTGACGATCGCGATGGTGTTCCGAAACTTGTTGTTGCTGATCGGGCGAACAAACGACTTCAGTGGTTTGATATGAACGACAAGCATGTTCGAACACAAGAAGGTTTTTTGTTCCCTGCCGATATCGATACGAAGGGCAATCTCCTTCTCGTCCCTGATTTACATGCTCGCGTCACGATAATGGGGTTGGATAACGAACCGATCGTTCACCTTGGAGACGACCCCGAATGGAGAGAACTCGTTTTGGCCGATAGTTTTGCCATGCGTCGCAAACGGCCGGAATGGATTCCTGGTCGCTTTGTCCATCCGCATGACGCTTGTTTCGATCACGACAACAATATTTTTGTCGTTGAGTGGGTGGCCACCGGTCGCGTTACCAAGCTTGTCCGTGTCGGCTAAGCTTGGATTCGTCAGTTTGGGAAAGAGACCTCTTTTTGAACAGTATGACACGATCGGATTTTGGTACTGGGGCAGGCGACTGAAGCAACGCGGCGTGTCCATAATCCCATCGAAACCCCTCGGATTCGAGGAAAAACAGGAAAATGCGAGGCGTTCTAAAAGAACTAACTAGAGGTAGCCATAAGCAGTAGTTACCATCTAGCTTGCGGTCTCACACGTTGTTTTTTGTCTTGTTCGCAATGCTTCATGAATATCCTGTCAATCTTTCAAGTCATTTCGCCGATCTTTCGTCGGAAAAGAATGGCTTGGTTCTTGGATCAGATGCAGTTATCAGAGCAGGTTCAAATTCTGGACGTGGGTGGTCGAGTCTCTTTCTGGAACGAACTTAGCCAGAAAGTAAAGCTGCTCGATATCGTGAATGTCGAAGGCGATCGAAGTTCGCTGACGCCGATCGTAAGCCGACCGTGGATGCGAATCGGATACGGAAACGCGCTCGATCTCGACTTCAAAGATAAATCGTACGATCTCGTCTTTTCCAATAGTGTGATTGAGCACGTTCAAACGTGGGAAAACCAAGTTAAATTTGCCAAAGAAGCTGACCGAGTTGGCAAAGCACTTTGGGTACAAACACCGGCTCGCGAGTTCTTCATCGAGCCGCACTACATTGCTCCATTCATCCATTGGGTCCCGATCCCTTTGCGTCGAAAACTCGTGCGATGGGTTACCATTTGGGGCTGGATGGAGCGTCCCTCACAGCAACGCGTCGACGAAGTGATCGCGGAAATTCGCCTTTTAAGTTTCAAAGAATTTCAATCGCTCTTTCCTGGCTGCGAAATTCTACGAGAAAGTTTCTTAGGTATATTTACGAAGAGTTACATCGCCGTAAGAAGACCTTTAGGAAAACAAGAAGAAGATGTCGTTCCCGAAAGTAGCTCAGCTCAAGACCACCGATCGTTTTCGACAACGTCTGCTTGAGCTCGACATTGACATTCCGTGTGATGATGTCGTTCTTGCGGCCGCTCAAGATTCTCCTCTCGCACAAGCGTTTGCTTTCGGAAAACGAACGGTTGGCAATCGATGGTGCATTCATCCGATGGAAGGTTGGGATGCCAATCGCGATGGTACCCCGTCGGATCTCACCCTACGCCGTTGGCTTCGTTTTGGCGAAAGTGGAGCCAAGTTAATTTGGGGTGGTGAAGCGGCTGCTGTGCGCCATGATGGTAAGGCCAACCCAAATCAAACCGTGGCGCTGGCGAGTAACCTCGAAGGGCTTACGCTGCTTCGAAAAACGCTGCTCGCATCGCATCGTCCAGCCATGGGGAGTGATGAAGGTTTAGTCATTGGACTTCAATTGACGCATAGTGGCCGATTCTCGCGACCTCATTCAAAACAATGGGAATCGCGAATCGCGTACCACCATCCTTTGCTCGATGAAAAATTTCAAATTGATCCGACGGATGCTTCGGTGGTTTGGACCGATGGACAGCTTGACGATTTGATTGGCGAGTATGTAGCTGGAGCCAAAGTCGCGCGCGACGCGGGCTTTGATTTTGTCGACGTGAAATCCTGTCACGGGTATTTGCTACACGAATTCCTTTCGGCACATTCGCGTCCCGGAAAGTACGGCGGCGACTACGAAGGACGCACTCGCATTCATCGCAATATCATCCAAGCCATCCAGCGTGACGTGCCGGAGTTAGAAATCGGTGTTCGCCTCAGCGTATTTGATCGGCCGCCGTATCAGATGGGCGAGAAGCATGGCGAGCCGATGGCATACGAACATCTTCTCCCGTATTTTTGCGGCTTTGGGCTCGATCCACATGATCCGCTCAAGATGGATTTAGCCGAACCGATTCGGTTCCTTCAGGATTTGAAGTCCTGGGGCGTTGCGGCGGTGAATTTGAGTGTTGGAAGTCCGTACTACAATCCTCATATACAACGACCAGCGATGTTTCCGCCGAGCGACGGCTACTTGCCACCGGAGGACCCGTTGGTCGGCGTTGCGCGACAGATTGCCGTTGCACATCAATGCAAGCAAGCGGTCCCAGGACTTCCAATGATCGGGAGTGCTTATTCTTATCTTCAAGAATTTTTGCCGAACGTAGCACAGGCGGTTGTCGACCAAGGCATGATCGATGCCGTTGGGCTTGGGCGAATGGTCCTGTCATATCCAGACTTGCCTCGTGATGTACTTGCCGGCAATTCCTTGGTTCGAAAGAAAATCTGCCGCACCTTCAGCGACTGTACAACTGGCCCGCGGAATGGGATGGTCAGTGGCTGCTTTCCGTTGGATGAATTCTATAAAGTCCGTGAAGAGGCTCCGAAAATCGCCGCCATTCGGGCTTCAGCCCATGGTGCAGGGTAAGTCGAACAATCAGCGAGTAGCATACGATGACTTCTTGCTTGACCGCTCGCTTGCGTTACGCGATCTTAAATTAACGGCTCCGATGGCGTTGTACTGGTCAGCTTTGTACCGATCAACTTTTCAAAAACCGATCAAACCAACTCGGAAAGAGATTGCCGAGCCCGGCTAGCCATTTGGCTTTGCTTGGTACGACTAACTCTTTCTCGCGGCGCTCAATAGCTTGAATAATCCGACGGCAAAGCCACCGGGGCTCAATGAGTTTGAGCTTGGCTCCGCCTGCAGGTTTGCGCAGCTCATCGGGTAAATGCTTTGCTTCAACAAGTTCGTTATAGCGTTGGTTTCGGTCATCGCGTTGCATGGGTCCCGGACTTACCAAGAGAACATGAATTCCTTCTTTGGCCCATTCAAATCGTAGTTGCCGGCTCATGGCGGTGAGTGCATGTTTCACGATCGCGTAACCACCAAGCCCTGGCTTGGCCAAGAGACCTGCCAGCGAACCGATGTGAACCAGCGTCCCCGATTCGGCTTTGAGTCGCGGAAGACACGTCTGGCTGAAATGCAACGCGGTCAAAAGGTTGGCCTGCCAAAGCTGGTTAAGCTCTTCATCCGTGATTGCGGTTACATAGCCCCGGTCTGATTGCCCGGCAGCCGCAACCGCGACTGCAAATTGCGTACTTTGAGCCCAAGCATTCCACTCCGAGTTCGCCACGTTCGCAGCATCCGCGAGATCGACCGAAAAAAAACGGATTTCGGTTTCCGACAATTTCTGCAATTCTTTGGCTACCTCTTTGCCTCGCCCCTCATTTCTGCCAAGAATCGCGACCTTCGCTCCTCGCAATGCAAATTCCTTAGCCAACAACAAACCAAAGCCGGATGTCCCTCCTCCAATACAAACCCAGCGATCTTTCCATTGTCCCAAGTTCGACATGCAGCGTCCCATATCCGAAGGCTCTGTGATCCGTTAAAAAATGAGGCTAACGAGTTTACTCATTCCTCATTCAGGTCGCTCCATTATGGCAGATTTGCAATCCAAGGTTGGACGGTCGCTTTTGACCGAAGCTCGCACCAAAATTGTGGCGACCGTTGGGCCCGCCTGCGACACGGTCGAAATACTTGCCGATCTCGTGAATCATGGCGTCGATATCTTTCGCATCAACGCCGCGCACGGAACCCAAGCGGACTTTACTCGACGCCTGGAGCAAATTCGAGAGGTTCGCAAGATTACGGGTTTCCCGGTTGCAGTCCTTCTCGACTTGGCTGGTCCCAAGATTCGGTTAGGAGCAGTTACCAATGGCGCCATCGACGTTCCCAATGGGGCTGAAGTTTACTTCACGCGAGGCGAAGCAGCGACGGAACAGAATCAACTCGTCAGCACCTATCCCAAGTTGCTCGATGAGCTCGATGTCGGCCATCGAATTCTCCTCGCCGACGGCACGATCTCTCTCGAAGCCATCCGCAAGGAACGCGATCGAGTCGTCTGTAAAGTCCTTATCGGCGGGACGATTCGCTCGCGTCAAGGGATCAATCTACCTGGAACCAATCTGAGTGTTTCGGCGATGCGACCTGAGGATATTGAGAATGCGCTATGGGCAGCCAAAAACGAAATCGACTTTGTAAGTATGTCGTTCGTGCGCACCGCTCAAGACGTTTTGTCGGTCAAGAATTTGCTCGCATCGATGGACTGCCCAGCTTTGGTCGTCGCCAAGATCGAAAAGCGCGAAGCATTGCAGAACCTGGAAGCCATCGTCGATGCGACCGATGCCGTAATGGTTGCCCGTGGTGACCTAGGAGTCGAAATCGATGTCGCTGAAACACCGGTTGCCCAAAAGCGAATCATTCAAGTCTGTCGCGACAAGGTAAAGCCGGTCATTGTCGCGACGCAAATGCTAGAGAGTATGCACCACAATCGTCGCCCGACTCGCGCTGAAGCCAGCGACGTGGCGAATGCGATTCTTGATGGCGCCGATGCGTGTATGTTGAGCGGCGAAACGGCCATTGGAGAATATCCGATCGATGCGGTCGATACCATGAATCGAATCATGATCTGTACCGAACGGATGCTTAAAGATGTCGGCGTATCGGCCAAAGCCAAAGTTGTCGATCGCGTCCATCCGATTACGTCGGCCGTTACTCACAGTGCCGCGGCGATTGCCGAAACGATTGATGCCAAGCTTGTCGTGATTGCATCCCATACCGGCGGAACGGCTTGGGTCAAATCGAAGCAACGCAATTATATCCCGACGCTTGGCGTGAGCGACTCACCGGCAATACTCCGGCGCATGTGTTTGTTTTGGGGAATCATGCCCCACGGGGTTGAGAGTTTGGGAAGTCCCGAAGCCCTGTTCGATGAGGTAAGCCGCTGGGGCTGCCAAACTGGTATCTTGTCCCCCGGCGACCGAGTCGTTTACGTGACCGGGACCGGCCTGATCGACAATACACATAACCTGCTTGTCGTTCATCAAGTCCCTGCCATTAAGTCAGCTTAGTTCTGCTGGCTCGATTGCAGCATTCAGCAGGTTTAACGAAACAAAGCATCCTTTTCGATCTCGAACGAACAGCCGTCGTTGAGTTCGATTTGGTAACGGCTAGCTTGGGCCATTTCAACGTATTTTCGATCGAGCAATCGTAGAACGCGAAGCGATTTTTGATCGGTATCGACGATCCAGTAATACTCAACGCCTTGCGCTTCGTACAACGCTCGCTTCTGATTCAAGTCTTTGGATAAAGTCGAAGGTGAAAGGACTTCTACGGCCAGCGTGGGAGCCCGCGTGAGCTGCTTTTCAATTTTTTCGCCACAAACAATCATGACGTCCGGTCGGACGACGGTATCACGCGACACATACCAGTCGAGTCCCGCAAAAACTTCGCAATGGCAGTTGTTGGAATCGATTTTATTCATAAAGCCCTGAACCAGTCGGGTAACAAATCGCTCGTGCGGAGCAAATGGAGCAGGACTCATGGCAACTGCTACGCCGAACCATAGCTCCCAATCACCTTCCCACATTTCGTAGTCTTTGACGGTGTAGTGCGGTTGATATTTGGCTGCGTTTGACATTTTTGACTCGACTCAGTGCGAAATCTTCAAAATCGGGTTGTTTCCGAGCGACAGCTCGCGGTCAAATGCCTCGGTCTTCACTTGACCCTATTGTAACTAGCATCGACAATCAAGGTCCTTCGGTGACCCGTTCGTCGCCACAATGTCCGAGAACACGGAAATTCCATGAGTATTGCTCCAAGGGCTGGCACGAACGCCAGCGAAACGGCTTCAAAAAGTGTCCCCGATGCTTCGGGACGATTCGGTGATTTTGGCGGTCGTTTCGTCCCCGAAACGCTGACCCGCGCGCTGGATGAACTGACCGCCGAGTACGCGAAAGCCAAAAATGATCCTGACTTTCATGCGGAACTCGACGAATTGCTCCATCGCTTCGTCGGTCGGCCATCCCCGTTGTATCATGCCAAGCGACTCAGCGAACAACTTGGCGGAGGTCAAATTTGGCTCAAGCGAGAAGATCTGAACCACACCGGGGCCCACAAGATCAACAACACGCTTGGCCAAGCTTTGTTGACGCTTCGCATGGGGAAGAAACGTGTGATTGCCGAGACCGGGGCTGGCCAACATGGTGTCGCTTCGGCGACGGCCTGTGCTCATTTTGGACTTCCCTGCGTCGTTTACATGGGAGCCGAAGATGTCCGCCGTCAAAAGCCGAATGTTTTCAACATGCGATTGATGGGAGCTGAAGTCCGACCCGTCGAGTCGGGTTCACGAACGTTGCGCGATGCCGTCAACGAAGCGATGCGGGACTGGATGAGCTCCGTCGAAACGACACACTACATTATCGGATCGGTCATCGGTCCTCATCCGTTTCCGATGATCGTGCGTGATTTCCAAAGTGTTATTGGGAAAGAGTGTCGTGATCAATGCTTGAAGACGTTGGGAAGATTGCCTGACAAAGTCGTGGCCTGTGTCGGTGGCGGCAGCAATGCGGCTGGGATGTTTTATCCATTCATCGAAGATCGAGAAGTCGAACTCATCGGCGTTGAAGCTGGCGGCCGCAGTAGCCATCTCGGCGATCATGCATCGCCTCTTTCCTATGGCTCGCCCGGTGTTCTGCATGGCAGCTTCAGCTACGTGATGCAGGACGAAGACGGGCAGACGTCCGACGTGCATAGTATTTCAGCCGGTCTCGACTATCCAGGCGTTGGCCCTGAACACAGTTATTGGAAAGATACCAGCCGCGTTCGTTATACGGCGTGCCGTGATGATGAAGCGTTAGCTGCGTTCGATTACTTGGCACGCAACGAAGGGATCATCCCTGCTCTCGAAACGTGCCACGCCATTGCCAAAGCCGTAGAAATGGTGAAAACCATGTCGCGAGACGAACATCTCGTCATTTGTTTGAGCGGTCGCGGTGACAAAGACGCCGCCGAAATCGCTCGCCTCCGCGGCGAACCAACGACCTGAGCAGGGGGTAGGAGACAGGGGGCAGGAGACAGGATTCGGAATCGAAAAATGAAAATGCGAGCCACGGCGTCGCAGTGTTTTACCTAGACCTTAGACCTTAGACCTTAGAGTTTCATGTCCGATATCGATACGCTTTTTTCCAATCTTCGTAGCGCTGGACGCAAAGCGTTCCTGCCATTCATTACGGCTGGCGACCCAAGCTTGGCTTTTACTTGTAAAGTTCTTACGCGGCTGGATGAGCTCGGTTGTAGTATGGCTGAAGTCGGCATCCCTTACAGCGATCCGATTGCCGATGGACCAGTCATCCAGGCGTCATATCAACGTGCCTTAGACAAGAAGATTAAGCTGCACGATATCTTTACGGAAGTTGGTCAAGTCGCACCATCGCTAAAGATGCCTATCGTCACGATGGTCAGCTACGCCGTTATTCATCGCGTCGGTCCGGCCAAATATATTGAAGACGCACAGAAAGCAGGCTTTTCGGGCGCGATTGTGCCAGACCTACTTGTGGAAGAAAGTGGTGCGCTTTCGACGCTCTGCCGTGAACGCGATTTTAGCTTGATTCAACTGGTTACACCAACGACGCCGCCTGAGCGAGCGATTAAAATTGCCGAGCTGTCATCGGGCTTCTTGTATTTCGTTTCGGTGACCGGCATCACCGGCGAACGAACCGAGTTGCCGCCAGGCTTGATTGATCGCGTTGATTGGCTACGAAATCGAACACCGCTTCCGATCTGCATCGGCTTTGGAATTAGCCGTCCTGAGCATGTTCGCTTACTGGCGCCGGTTGCGGATGGACTGATCGTTGGATCGGCGATCGTTCGTCAAATGGCTTTAGCTGCCAACGGCAATGAAGATGCCGCACTTCAAGCCATCGAAACGCTTACCTGTGAACTGATGGGGGCGATGGGAAACTAGCGTTGCCGGACTAAAGATATTACGGCGAATGGAGATAGCGATTTTGTTTTGATCGGATTCGACTAAAGCCGGTGCTACTTTGGGAATGCGTCTCAGCCCGGGGTGTTCAGTTCGACCTCGAATACATGTCCAGTAAGGGACGATTCTGGCCTCGATTGTCGAGAAAGAAATTTTGATCCACGACCGCGTCGTTTCGCTAACGCAAATCGTCTGTCGCTATGCACGACTTTCGGCGTGAGCCAGATACTGCTTGCCAGCTTCGACGTAGTGTTGAGCCGCGTGCCGAATGTAAGCCACGTCAGCTTCCGTTGCTTCACGGACAACTTTGCCAGGGACGCCGAGGACAACCGAGCGAGGTGGGATAACTTTGCCTTCCGGCACTAAGGCTCCAGCCCCGATAATCGAGTCTCGGCCGATCTTGGCACCGTTCATCACGACCGCACGAATACCGATCAACACATCGTCCTCGATTTCCGCTCCATGTACGATCGCGCCATGACCGACCGTAACTCGATTTCCCAACCGGCATGGGAAGCCTGGATCGCAGTGCAAGCAACACAAGTCTTGCACATTGGATTGATCGCCGATTGTGATCGCCTCGGAGTCGCCTCGAATCACTGCCCCAAAAAGGATGGTTGCTTCACGACCAATACACACGTTGCCGATGATCGTCGCGTTGGGAGCGATGAAAGCGGACTGATCGATCGATGTGGAACGAGAATCGAGTGCTAGTAATCGCTTTTGATCCGCTTCACGACGTTCTTTCCCGTCGTTACGGACCCCTTTCCCCGAAGCCGGGTCGAGGGGAGTTGATCTCAGGCTTTGGGACGGATTGTTAGGTTCCGCCATGACTGAGCTGCTTTTGAAATTGATCGAACAAGTAGCTACTGTCGTGCGGGCCAGCCGAAGCTTCAGGATGGTACTGCACGCTAAACGCATTTACTTCAGTGTGTTGAACACCCGCAATCGTGTTGTCGTTCAGATTTCGATGCGTGATACGAAGCGACGAGGGCAAACTCTCTTCTTCCACCGCGAAGCCATGGTTTTGGGAAGTAATTTCTACGCGTCCGGAATCCACGTTGAGCACCGGTTGATTTCCCCCTCGATGTCCAAATTTAAGCTTGAACGTCTTGGCACCGCTCGCCAAAGAAAGCAATTGATGCCCTAAGCAAATTCCGAAGATCGGTTTCTTGCCGAGCAATTCACGAATCGTCGAAATGGCGTAGGTGAGAGGCTTGGGGTCGCCAGGGCCGTTGCTCAAAAAGATTCCATCAGGATTTTCTGCCATCACCTCTTGAGCCGTCGCCGTTCCTGGCAGTACTTTTACTTCGTTGCCGCGTTCGGCAAGATGTCGAGCAATATTCCATTTCATGCCAAAGTCGAGACAAACAACTTTGGGTGCTTTACCAGCTGCGTAAGACTGAACGGGTAAACTCGTCGCCGTCCGTGAAAAGTCGTGGAGCTTTTCATTCCAAGCTTTGGACTGTTCCGGCACAACTTCACGAACCAAATCGCGACCAACAAGTCCCGGGCTACGTTTAGCCTTGGCAACCAAGGAGGCGTCGTCCAAATCGGTTGTTGAAAGAATGCCTCGCATGGCGCCGAGATTTCGAATGCGGCGAACTAAGGCGCGCGTATCGATTCCGGCAATCGCTTTGATCTGATGTTTCTTCAGGTAATCCTGGAGCGAGCCGCTGGAACGAAAATTGCTTTGAACGCGACTGGCTTCGCGAACGATAAAACCCGATATTTGTGGCTTCGGGCTTTCGACATCATCCAAATTGATCCCATAATTCCCGATCATGGGGTAGGTCATGGTGACGATCTGGCCACGATAGCTCGGATCGGTCAAGATTTCTTGATAACCGGTCATCGATGTGTTAAAGACGACTTCGCCGTCGATTTCGCCTTCGGCACCGATGGATATGCCTTGGTAAATGGTCCCATCTTCGAGAGCGAGTTTGGCGATGGTTTCCGAACGTATCACAACCTTTTTCCTGCGGCTTCACGGAGAAAAAGAACGATTTTGGCGACTTCGTAAGCGCGACTTGTATCGTTCTTGAAACCCTCATAGCATAAGCCCCAACACCTTTACCCGACAGCCCCGTTTGACTTGCCCGATCATGCAGCAATACCTCGACCTACTTCGACAAATCCTGGAAAATGGGCACGAAAAAGCGGACCGCACGGGGACTGGAACGCGAAGTTTATTCGGTTGCCGGATGCGGTTTGATCTCAGCGAAGGTTTTCCGATGGTGACCACCAAAAAGCTTCACTGGAAGAGCATTGTGGTCGAACTCCTTTGGTTTCTACGGGGTGAAACGAACATTCGATATCTCAAAGATCATTCGGTCAGCATTTGGGATGAATGGGCTGACGCCGAAGGCGAGCTCGGACCGGTTTATGGGAAACAATGGCGATCTTGGAGTTGTCCGGACGGTTCGACGGTCGATCAAATCAAGCAAGTCGAAAAAGAAATTCGCCAAAACCCAGATTCGAGGCGACTCATTGTGAGTGCTTGGAATGTGGCTGACGTTCCAACCATGGCTCTGCCTCCGTGCCATATCCTCTTTCAGTTTTATGTCGCCGACGGCAAGTTGAGTTGTCAGCTCTATCAACGAAGCGCTGATTTTTTTCTTGGGGTTCCGTTTAACATTGCGTCGTATTCGCTCTTAACGATGATGATGGCATCATCTTGTGGCTTAGAACCGGGCGAATTCGTTCATGTGCTTGGCGATACGCATGTCTACTCGAACCATTTTGAGCAATCAAAAATCCAGCTTAGCCGTGAGCCACGCGCGCTTCCGAAACTGGTCATCAAGAATCAACGAGCCAGCATTCTAGATTTCGTCTACGAAGACTTCGAACTTCAAGCATACGACCCGCATCCCCGCATCGCCGCCCCCGTCGCGGTGTAGACGGTTGGATGTTCATCGAGGAGCCTGAGACGCTGGCCGATTTCCTTGGTCACTACACATCTTTCCTCATTCCAACCTTCACCCTCCCGCAAGGATGTCGTGCAGCTTGGAACCAATGAATTTACTTGGTATATGTAACCTCTCCCGCTTGCGCATTGGTCTCTACACATCTTCACCCTCCCGCTTGCGGGAGGGTCGAGCGCAGCGAGGGGAGGGTGAAGGTTGGAATGGTGAAAGATGTGATAAGACCAATGCCCCTTTGCGGCAGAGGTAACGCTAACCGGAGTGGTAACACTAAGCTGGACAGTCTCTGTAGCCGCACCATGGCCTTGTGCAATATGAGAGCGCCTGAAGGCTGTACTCCAACAACGTTGCAATTGATTTTTACCAACCCAGT
Organism: Pirellulaceae bacterium; assembly: GCA_031411055.1. Classification (GTDB taxonomy): domain Bacteria; phylum Planctomycetota; class Planctomycetia; order Pirellulales; family Pirellulaceae; genus JAIYDQ01. The sequence goes on along the minus strand of JANOAI010000472.1, from coordinate 1,613 downwards.
TTGCCATCGAGTACTCGTTTTTCGATGTCGACAATCTTCGCTAGACGAGCCGCGTGTCTCGGCTGAGGTGCGTAGCGCGCTTTGAGAAAAGCACGGACGATTTCGAAGGCGACCTCGGGGCCGATCACTCGAGCTCCAATGCACAGCACATTCATGTCATCGTGTTCGACTCCCTGACGAGCCGAATAAGTGTCATGGCATAAGGAGGCGCGAATGCCGGGGAACTTATTGGCAGCGACGCTCACCCCGACGCCTGAACCGCATACCAAAATGCCGCGGTCGACCCGGCCCTGGGTGATTTCCTTGGCTACGGCTTCCGCAAAATCAGGGAAATCGCAAGAATCCGACGAGTGTGTACCGCAGTCGAAAAAGCTAACTCCATGGTGTTTGAGAAGCTTGACGACATCAGACTTCAAACCAAATCCGGCATGATCACCGCCGATTGCGTAACGTAGTTCGGAGTCATCCGCCATGTTGAGCTCGATAAAATAGGGAAAACAGGTATGTGAAGGTAGAAGCAATAGTCCCAAAACCGCCTCGCGAAAGTCGATTTTGCCCTGAGTTTTATCGATTATCCGCATTGAAAACCGATAAAAAGCCAAGTAACCGACATCATACTCGCTAGCAAAGTTCCTGAAACGCCGTTGCCGTAAAACGCATTGCTTGCTAGATTTTGTTGCCTCGAATCGAGATGTTTTCAGCGTTTGGCAATAGTTGCCATACGGCGTCTTGGTCCAATTTTCTCTTTTTTACCTAGGGTTCGCCATCTCTGCACCCGCTGGTTCCCAGAATCAGCTTCTTGGCACGAACCCTTGAAAGCCCCCTCGAATGGTCAACCGTAACCTCATTCGTTCCCTTGAAGATGACGCCCTAACGCTCGAACTGGACAATATGTTCCCGCTCGAAGAAGCGGAAGAGCTCCTCCTCAATAGTCTTCATGATGCCGATCGCCAGTTTGACGTAAACCAAATCGTCGAAGGCAAAATTGTCGATATCAATGAAGAGTTTGTGGTTGTCGATGTTGGCTTTAAAAGCGAAGGTGCTATCCATCGCAATGAATGGGGTGACGACGAAGAGCCCCCTGTAATTGGCCAAATGGTCAAAGTGCTCATCGAAGAAGTTGAAGAGCAGACTGGAACGATCGAAGAACATCGCGGCATGATCAGCCTCAGCAAGCGCAAGGCTGAGAAGATCATTCAGTGGGAAAATATGATGTCCTCCGTTCAGGAAGGACAAATCGTTACCGGTACTGTCACTCGCAAGATCAAAGGCGGTTTGTTGGTCGACATCGGCGTCAACGTCTTCTTGCCAGCTAGCCAAGTCGACATTCGCCGTCCAAATGACATTGGCGACTACATCGGTCGTGTTGTTCAGTGTGAAGTCCTCAAGATTGACGAACTTCGCCGCAACATTGTTGTTAGCCGTCGATCGCTGATTGAAAAGCAACGCGAAGAAGATCGCGAACACCTGATGAGCGAACTCGAAGTTGGTCAGCTCCGCAAAGGGGTGGTCAAGAACATCGCCGATTTCGGTGCGTTCGTCGACTTGGGTGGTATCGATGGTTTGCTGCACATCACCGATATGGCTTGGGAACGTATTGGCCATCCAACCGA